>CAMNGO010000181.1 GCA_946538445.1 uncultured Lachnospiraceae bacterium | reverse complement strand
ATGAAATGAATTGGTTTCATATAAGGGCTTGTAAATTTTGCGAATGGATTCAATAATAAAAAAAGCGACGCCTCAGCAAATGAGGCATCGCCTGTTATTAAATGGAGAGAACTCCAGGATCAGACCAGATCTCTCTCAAAGGAATATTTCACTCTTAGGATTTTTTCTGCGATAGGGATATGCTGGGGGCAGTGCTGCTCACAGCTGTGGCACTCGATACAGTCGGAGGCCTTTCCGCAGGTCTGGGTCATCTGACGATAGGTAGGAATGATCTTCCATCCGTCCTGAGGGTACCGTTTCTTCTCGTTGTACATCTTGAAGAAGTCCGGGATCGGGATGTTCATAGGGCAATGGCTTACGCAGTAACGGCATCCGGTGCAGGGGACGGCCGTCTGACTCTCAATGATTCCCCTGACATGGAAAAGGGCATCCTTCTCCTGTTCGTTGAAGGGATGAAACTTCTTCAGATTCGCGTCGATGTGGGACAGTTCATTCATACCGCTTAAGCAGAGCTCCACTCCTGGCAGGGACTGGACAAAACGCAGGGCCCAGTCTGAAGGAGTCCAGTCAGGATGAACGCCCCGGAGGTACTCCTCCGCCTCCTCTGGCAGGGATGCCAGAGACCCGCCTTTGACCGGTTCCATGACGAAGACCTTCTTGCCATGCTTCATGACGATATCGTAACATTTCCCGGATTCTATACCAGCCGAATCCCAATCAAGGAAATTAACCTGGATCAGGACCACGTCAATCTCCGGATGTTTGGTCAGGATCTCATCCAGGAGTTCCGCACTGTCATGGAAGGAAAAACCGATCCTTTTGGCCAGTCCCTGTTCCTTTTTCTCCCTGAGGAAACGGAATTCGTCGTTCTTCTCCGCGATGGCATAGTTTTTCTGATTGAGCCAGTGCAGCATGAAGACATCAAAATAGTCTACCCCGCATCGCTCCAGTTCTTCCTGGAAGTATTTCTCACAGTCTTCATAGGACTTGCAGAGGTATCCCGGGAGTTTTTCCGACAGGATGAAACTGTCCCTTGGTTTTCGCTCAACCACACATTTTTTCACCGCCATCTCACTCTGCCCGTCCAGGTAGGTGTAGGCGGTATCGATATATTTGCCTCCCAGCTCAAAATATCTGTCCACCAGTTTGTTGATCTTATCCCAGTCACAGATCTTTTTATCTTCTTTGTCTTCCACCTGGGGAAGCCGCAGGAATCCGAATCCGATTTTATTGATTTCCATCTCCGGATTCATACTAATATAGGTATCTGACATAGTTATCTCCACTCCTTCTGATATATTGTCTCAATTTTATCTCAGACTCTTTATAAATTCAATGCATGAATGCTCTAGGATGTAATCTTCTTGATTTAGACAACCATCTTATGATAATATTATTTTCAGCTGTCAGAAGTTGTAAAAATGTGGCAGATTGCTACGAAAGATTATCAAAGCAGGTGACAACTTATGGAAAAGAAAAAAGCTATGATCTGGGATCTGGACGGCACTCTGCTGGATTCCTACGATGAGATTATATCCAGTGTCATTCTTACCCTTGAAGACTATGGGCTCATGGGGGATCTAAAAGAAATCAGAAAGTACATCATCCGATATTCCGTCAAGAAATATTTCATGAAGATAGAGGAAAAGACAGGGATATCATTCATGGAGCTGCATGATCACTTCGAAAAATACCATCATGCCAAATATCTGGAGGTGACGGCCATGCCCCATGCTATGGAGATCCTTCAGTATCTGAAAGAGCATGGTATCCCCAGTTTTGTATTTACCCACAGAACTTTCTCCACCCTGCCCATTCTTGAGAATCTCAAGATGCTGCCCTATTTTGAAGAGGTGTTGACCATCGGGGAAGATTTCCCCAGAAAGCCAAATCCTCAGGCCATCCAATATCTGCTGGATAAATACTCTCTGGATCCTGGCCGTACCTGGTACGTGGGAGATCGGAAGCTGGATATGGAGTGTGGCAAAAACGCCGGAATCAAAACCATTCTATATCTGTCTTCAAAAGATAACGGTGTGATTTCCGGCCAGGAGGATCACGTTATCACGGATCTGATGGACATAGCAGAGATCAGCAGTCAGAAGGATTCCGACAAAACCATATCCTGAAAAAACAGAAGCCGGATCACTCCGGCTTCCTTTTACTATCTGACAGTTACTTTAATCTTCTTACATACGCCATTCTGGGCATAGGCATATACATAGCAGGTTCCCTTTTCGACTGCCTTGATCACTCCTTTATCAGATACAGTGGTAATCTTCTCATCACTGCTCTCATAACCAATTGCACGATGTATTCCCAGCCTCAGCTTCGGATTCCCGGCAACAGCTATGGCCTTAAGCCTGAATTTCTTTCCTTTCTTCAAGGAGACCTTATTCTTCCTGGCTTTCTCTTTGGGCAAAACAACTCTCCTGATTCCATTCTTTGTCTTTGGAGAATCCTCGACAACATAAGCCCATACATCCTTACCCTGCTTATCCCAATCATGGAATAGTTAAGTAAAACAGCTTTACTGGCACGCTAAAGTGTTCAAACTGGACTCCGTGGGCAGAGAAGGAACTATCTCCCTCTGATCGAACAAAAAAGATCCCAGTATGATACTGAGATCCTTTTATACAATGATTATGAATCGTGTTACCGTCTCCGACTTCTTCAACATATAAGAGGACCGTGAGATTTCTCCCACGAGCCTGCTTAGTTTACTTTGTCTTGACCTTCTTTACCTTACTCCAAGCAGAGTACCCTGTGCCGTCATAATACCTGACGCGTACGTAGTATGTCGTTTTCTTCTTAAGTCCTTTGATCTTAGCACTCGTCTTGCTTTTCTTTGCTGTCGCTGTCTTTACGATATTCTTAAATACCTTATCCGTAGCACACTGGATCTGAACACTCTTGATTGGCTTCCAGATCTTCTTGGTCTTCTTGGACGTATGCTTGAAGTGCGACCACTTGGCGGTGATGCTGGTTTTCTTTGCAGTAGACTTCTTCACTGTCGGCTTCTTGGAGATAGTGATCTTCTCAGTCACTTTCGTCGGTCGTGGCGTAACTTTATTTGCAGGTTTTACTTCTATGCCACCTGAAGGTGTATCTCCTCCATCGTCTTTATTATCCTGATTTGTCTCAGTTATGGGTGTTTCCTCTCCATATATGCTTATCTCAGCAGTTTTAGTTCCTTCTTCGTCAACAGTATATAGTCTTACATCCTCTGCACCGGTTTCTGATAAGCCCTCTGAAACAAATTCCTTTCCATTTTCAAGCTGGATATTTTCAAAAGTCTTTTCGCTCTCAAAAGTATCTTCATACAGATATGCTAAACCTGCAACATAATCCATTTCTCCGCTGGCTGTAGCTTCAACCTTTACGGTATAATCAATAGATGGATCAACGAAAAATGCCTTGAAATCACCGTCAGTCATTACAATAGCATCTGCCATTTCATAGTAGTAGCCGTAAGTGACGGTACCGTTCTTTACCGATACTATGACATCCCCGTCTCTGTCAATAAGTGTCACATCTACAGGGCAGAAAAATGAAACAACTTTCATGGGTTTTCCAGCGATTTCCGCCATCATTTTTACATTTAGCAGTTTCATCTCATTATACGACTTAAAGGAATCTACGCCATTCTTTTCTTGAAGATATTTATAATATAACGCTGGCTTGTGCGCATAGGCAGGACCTTGTTCCGCTCCCACTCCAAGGAAATTCGCAAGATCTACCGATGAACTAGTGACGGAATCCCAATCAAAGGAGTAAAAGTATGTCTTACCGTATTTCCCCCAGGATAATGGTACACCCGGATTATATGCTGTGCTGACACAGTCCCCAAAAGCACCTGGGATGACTCCGACCAGATCATTTGCCGCATTTATGTTGAATATACTATCGTACTTTCCGCCGCCGGACCAATCGGTGTCTGACCGATCATGCCTTGTATCTGGGCAGGCAAAATTATACGCATACAGATTTTCCCTGCTGATTCCCTGTTGTGATAATAATACTGCTAATACATTTCCTACACCAGCACCTCTGCTATGTCCGGTAATGAAATATTTTGTGTTTTCCGTACTTATCAGACCTTTTTCCGCAAGTGTATTAATTATCTCTAAAGCAGGTTTGTAAAAGCCAAGATGCCAACTATTTACAGTTAAAGCAGGGACTGTGGAAAGCAGATTACTCATCCACTCCGGGGACAGGCCTTCTCCAACCGTACCTCTAAGCGTAATTACGACTATTTGTCCACCATTGTCGGTATCCTTAACCGCGAACGAAAAGCCACAATAGTCCTCCATATATTCCCATCTATTATAATTCTTTACCCAGTAATTATTATTTATATCAAATCCCAGGGCTTCATAATCTGCTTTTATATCTTCATCTGTTCCAACATCA
>CAMNGO010000180.1 GCA_946538445.1 uncultured Lachnospiraceae bacterium | reverse complement strand
CCAGATAGTAGACAACAGCAAAAGCCGGAACACCGATAATCATGCCGATAACACCAAACAATCCACTGCCTAAAACGATGGCAAAAATAACCCAGAAAGGAGAGAGACCTGTGGAATCTCCCAGGATCTTCGGCCCGAGAATGTTCCCGTCAAACTGTTGCAGTACCAAGATAAAGATGATAAAAATCAATCCCTTTGTCGGACTGTCCAACAGAATCAGGATCGCACTGGGAATCGCACCGATGTAAGGTCCGAATACAGGAATGACATTCGTGACACCTATGATCACACTGACCAGCACGCTGTATGGAAGTCCGAGGATGGTTGCCCCGATGAAATACAGAATTCCGATGATAAAGGAATCCAGTATCTTACCACTGATGAATCCGCCGAAGATACGATCCATCTCATGGATGAGTTCTTTGATCTTCGCTGATGCCGCATCACTGAAGAAGGCCCTCAGGAGCAGATTAAACTGCCGGAAGAAGGTTTCCTTGCTGAACAGAACGTAGACGGCAACAATGATACCGATCAGCAGATTCGACACGGCCCCTACCACCCCGAAAACTCCGTTGATAACCACGGTAATCTGTGAGAACATATCGTTTCTGAACCAGCCGGTCAGAAAATCCATACCGTTCGTGTAAACCTTATCCAGCATTTCCTTAAACCAGGAATTATCTTTGGCCATGTCCGCCAGGATATTATAATACTTGGTCATCTGAGCAGGAGCGGCATAGATGATCCTGGTGATACTGGAATAAATCTCCGGCACTGCCAGGTAGGCAAGCAGATAGATAATTCCGCCGACCAGAACGATGGTCAGGATGATTGAAATAAGGCGGATCCAGAAGGGTTTTTTCAACTTCTTCCTGGTATATTCATCCCGTATACGGATAATTCTCGTTTCAAAAAATACTTCGATGGGATTGACCAGGTAGGCAAAGATCACACCCAATATGATAGGTGTCAGGATGGAAAAGATACGATTCACGAAGGATAAGATATCCTTGAACTTATACATGAAAAAGAAGAAAAGAATGGCGCAGATAATCACCAGAAGGTTGGTAAGCCCTGAAAAGAGAGCCTCTTTTATAAAGTTTTTCTGATTATCTGTTTTCATAATTATCACTCCGTTCCATAATCATTCCGATCCCCTTTTTAGGGATCGTTCTTTAATTATATTTTAACTGTTATTCCCCTTTCTGTCCATCCGTAATATTTCCCGGAAAAGACACATCTTGACTTTCCTTCTTTTTCTCTCTATACTTATTCCAATCTGTTTCCCACTCAATCGGAATCGTCTTGATGATTCCACGCAGGAGGTGATGATGATGAATTGTCCGAATTGTGGTACTCCATATGATGCAGGTACCACCCTGTGTCCCGTTTGCAATATGCCCCTGGGAAATGCTTCCTACACTCCCGTGGAGAGCACTCCGAAGAAAAGAACCTCAAAGCTGCCGATTCTCTTTTGCACCCTGGCAATTCTTCTCTGTCTCGGGGCTGCCGGATACTATTATTATCTTAATATGGTAGAGAAGGAGTGCAGGGAGGTCACCAAAAGGTTGATGCAATGCGCTCATGATCTTGACTTTTCCTCTTTCGGAAAGGAAAATCTGCCTGCTCCTCTTTCAGAAAATATGGATGTAAAAAAGGCCATCTCCGGGGAGATGGACACTATATTGGAAGAACAAGGTGTTACAGACCTGCTCAAAACATTGGGGATCGATGTGAAATATGACCGGATTTATGACCAGATCTTGAGCCGGGCAAGTTATAGCATTCAGGATGTGGATGTCAGCTACAACAGGTGTACCGTCACCATGACCACATCCAATATCGATTATGCACAGGCCTTGAAAAATACAAAAGAAAGTCTCTCCTCCACCATAGAGGAATTTTCTTCCCCGGATGACTGGTGGTCCGGGATCAGAAACTGGTTCTCCTCATTTCTGGGGGACGGAGAAGAAGAAGGGAAGAAAGAAGATTCCGGGATAAAAAGTCTGACGGATATCCTGGAGGAATACATCAGTGAGCAGGAGCCGGGTACCGTGACGGGTACCGTCGTCTATGGAATAAAAAACGGAAGATGGGCATTGATCTCTGTCGATCCTGCATTGTTTTACAACTATTATGGGTTTCCCAGAAGATAGAATGAAAAAAAGGGCTTGCCAGCCCTTTTTTTCGTTCTATCCTCTATTGCTCATTACTGAGGTACTTTTCAATGTGAATGAGTGCTTTATCCTCATCTTCTCCATCAGCGATCATCGTGAGATCAGAGCCCTTAGGTAAGCCCAGACTCATCATTCCCATGATACTCTTTGCATTTACTCTTTTATGCTCAACCTCCACATAGATTTTACTCTCGTACTGGCTGGCGATCTGAATAAACATTGCAACAGTACTTGGATCTAAACCTTCAGGAATTTTGACTGACATTGACTTTGTTACCATGATGACCTCCCCTTAATAATTAGTTTGTATACGTTGCTTATCCCTTATCTCCTGCGCCATCTGGCTCAGTTTTCTCAGGCGATGGTTCACACCTGATTTGCCCACCGGGTGATCCAGATTCTGCCCAAGCTCCTTCAAGGAAGCAGAAGGATCATCAAGACGCGCACAGGCAACTTCCCTTAACGGCTCCGGCAATCGGCCGAAACCAATGGTTTTTTGTATATATTGAATATCTTCGATTTGTTTTCTGGAGGCGGAAACTGTCTTGTTGATGTTGGCCGTCTCACAGTTAACTCTTCGATTAATCACATTTCTTACGTCTTTATAGATACGTATATTTTCAAAATTCAACTTGGATATATGACCCGACATGACCGCCAGGATATCTGAGATCATGGCGCCTTCTTTCATATAAACCACATAATATTTTTTTCTTCGGACGACCTTGGCGTCCAGTCCGAAATACTCCATCTGCTGTCTCAGCAGTGCCGCAAGCGTTTCATTTTCACAGGTTATCTCAAAGTGATAATTCTTGTTCGGGTCCGTGACAGAACCGGAAGCAAGAAATGCCCCCCGGAGGAACGCCCTCTGACAGGAGTTTATCTGAAGAAGATGATTGTTGAAGATATCCTCCTCTTCTACGACCCTGCCAAGGTTATCTATCAAGCCGCAGGACCTCAGCAGAGCAATTCCCATGGAATCATCTGCTGCCATGTAAGAATGAGGATAATCTGTCCTGATGATATCAATTCCCAAAACCGCTGCCAGTCTCCTGAAACGGTCTGCGATCAATTCGTTCTCCGTGTGAAAAACAGGAGTCGGAGTACCTGTCTCATTTATTCTGATCTCCCCTCCGAAAAGGATGAGGGCAGCGATCTCAGAAGCACAGTCATAAGAATCCTCGCAGACGGCCTGAGCCAGTTCTCTCTTGACATCTGAAGAAAATGACATGAACTCTCCCTCCCTATCATCTGCCTCTGCTTACATCCCTGTGTTCGATACGGATACTGTAAGGCAGGTCTTTCAATCTCTCAAACAAACCATTTGCAATGGTCACAGACCGGTGCTTGCCACCGGTACATCCTATTCCGATGATCAGATGGTATTTGCCCTCACTGACATAATTCGGAATGAGGAAAGAAAGCATGTCCTCCAGTTTATCAAGGAATATGTGGGACTCTTCATACTGCATGACAAAATCCTGGATTGGTTTATCATTACCCGTAAAATGCCTCAGCTTCATATCATAGTATGGATTGGGAAGAAACCGCACATCAAACACCAGGTCCGCATCCTCGGGAATCCCGTATTTGAATCCGAAGGACAGGATGGTGACGATGAAATTTCCATATCCATCATCTTCGATATATATTCTGTCCAGTTCTTTTTTTAATTCTCTCGTCAATAATGACGAGGTATCGATGATGTAATCTGCCTGTTTTTTAATAAAGGCAATCATCTTCCTCTCCCTGGCAATCCCGGTCTCAATCCGGCCTTCCTTTGCCAGAGGGTGGGTTCGTCTCGTCTCTTTGTACCGCTTGACCAGAGTACGGTCATCTGCATCCAGAAACAAAATCTCATATTTGATTCCCAGCTCGTATAGCAGGGCCAGTTGCTCGTCAAGGTTAAGAAGCTTGTCACCGTTTCGGATATCCACTCCTACCGCTACCTGATTCACATCCACTTTACGGTCGGAAGCAATCTCACCGAAATTCACCAGAAGCTCTACCGGAAGATTGTCCACGCAGAAAAATCCGATGTCCTCCAGCATGTTGAGAGCCGTACTTTTGCCGGCGCCGGACATGCCGGAAACGATAACCAGCCTCACCGTACCACCTCGTCTTCAAATCCGAGAAAACGTACTTCCGGCTCCATATGAACACCGAACTTGTCCTGGATTTTTTTCTGAACCTGACAGATCAGAAAGCGGACCTCCTGGGCAGTTGCCCCTCCGTGGTTCACC
>CAMNGO010000179.1 GCA_946538445.1 uncultured Lachnospiraceae bacterium | reverse complement strand
TAAATATTGTTGTATTTATCAAGGTTGTCAATCAGCTCCTTGGTCAGCTCATCATCGGCGTCGAACCAGGTCTTGACAACTGCTTTGTAACGCTCTTCTTCCGTCATGAAACCACGGCGGTACATCTTTGTGATCTTCTCTACATCGTCCTGGGCTCTCTGAAGAATCTCAGGTTTTCTCTCAGGCACTGTCATATCGGAGATGGATACGCTTAAGGAACCGATGGTGGAGAACTTATATCCAAGAGCTTTTACATCGTCGAGAACTTCTGCTGTCTTGGTGGTTCCATGAACGCTGATACAGCGGTCAAGAATCTTCTTCAGCTGTTTCTTGCCACACTGGAAATCAATCTCCAGACTCAGCAGTTTTTCCGGATCACTTCGATCCACAAAGCCAAGATCCTGGGGGATAATCTCATTAAAGAGAATACGTCCCATGGTACAGTCGATCATCTTGCTGATCTTCTGACCCTGGCTGTCTACGGTAGTACGTCTGACTTTGATCTTCGAATGAAGTGTAATTACCTTATTCTCATAGGCCAGGTATGCTTCATTTTCGGATTTGAAGCACTTGCCTTCACCTTTCACCCCATCCTTCTCCATAGTCAGATAGTAAACACCAAGAACCATATCCTGAGACGGAACTGCCACAGGTGCACCATCGGAAGGTTTCAGAAGGTTGTTGGGAGACAAGAGCAGGAATCGGCATTCAGCCTGTGCCTCCACGGAAAGTGGAAGATGAACTGCCATCTGGTCTCCATCGAAGTCCGCATTGAAAGCGGTACATACCAGTGGGTGAAGCTTGATTGCCTTACCCTCTACCAGGATTGGCTCAAAGGCCTGGATACCCAGACGGTGAAGGGTAGGAGCACGGTTCAGCATCACAGGGTGTTCCTTGATTACATTTTCAAGAACATCCCAGACTTCCGGCTGCAGTTTTTCCACCATCTTCTTGGCAGATTTAATGTTATGAGCCAGCTGCTTTTCCACAAGCTCTTTCATAACAAATGGTTTGAACAGCTCGATGGCCATCTCTTTTGGCAGACCGCACTGATAGATTTTCAGCTCGGGACCTACTACGATAACGGAACGTCCGGAATAATCCACACGTTTTCCGAGAAGGTTCTGACGGAAACGTCCCTGTTTTCCTTTCAGCATGTCGGAGAGGGATTTCAAAGCACGGTTTCCAGGTCCGGTAACCGCTCTTCCTCTACGGCCGTTATCGATCAATGCATCTACGGCTTCCTGGAGCATACGTTTTTCATTACGTACAATAATATCAGGAGCACCCAGATCCAGCAGACGTTTTAAACGGTTATTTCTATTTATAATTCTGCGGTACAGATCATTAAGATCAGAAGTGGCAAAACGCCCACCGTCCAGCTGAACCATAGGACGGATATCCGGTGGGATGACCGGGATAGCATCCAGGATCATCCATTCCGGCTTATTATCGGAGAGACGGAAAGCTTCCACAACCTCCAGGCGCTTAATGTTTCTGGCCTTCTTCTGGCCACTGGCACTCTTCAGGCTTTCTTTCAGCTCTGCGGACTCTGCCTCGAGATCTGTATCATGCAGTAATTCTTTGATGGCTTCCGCACCCATACCTACACGGAAAGAACCGATATCTTCCCCGTTGTTGCGGTAATCTTCACAGATGCGGCGATACTCTGTATCAGAGAGGATATCCTTCACATTAAATGCGGTTTTTCCGGGATCCAGTACAACGAAGGAGGCGAAATATAATACTTTCTCCAGGTCCTTCGGTGACATATCCAGGATCAGTCCCATACGGCTGGGGATTCCCTTGAAATACCAGATGTGAGAAACCGGAGCAGCCAGTTCGATATGCCCCATACGCTCACGTCTGACATTAGCCTTTGTAACCTCTACACCACACTTGTCACAGACAACCCCTTTGTAACGAATCTTTTTATACTTACCACAGTGGCACTCCCAGTCTTTGCTGGGACCGAAAATTCTCTCACAGAAAAGACCGTCTTTCTCCGGCTTTAATGTTCGATAATTAATGGTTTCCGGTTTTTTTACTTCGCCACGGGACCATTTACGGATCATCTCCGGAGAAGCCAATCCAATCTTGATCTTATCAAAGTTAATTGACTGTTCCGCTGCTTGAATATTCATATCAGACATAAATTACTCCCTTCTGCAGTTTAAAAATCAGAATCATCGGGGATATCCGAAGGCATAGTGCTAAACATATCCTCAAAGTCACCGGAAGTCTCCTCCTCAAGAGTTCTCTCCCCGTAACCACTCTTACTGAATTCATCCTGATCCTTATAGTTATTTTCATCCGGGCTGCTGGCAATCACAGATGCCAGGGAGGGATCGATGGTATCGGATCCTTCCTGGATCTCAACTTCCGTCATATCCTCTCTCAGAACCCGCACATCCAGTGCAAGTGACTGGAATTCCTTAAGCAGTACCTTAAAGGATTCCGGAATACCCGGTTCAGGAATATTCTCACCTTTGATGATGGCTTCGTAGGTCTTAACACGGCCTACCACATCATCCGATTTAACGGTAAGGATCTCCTGCAGAGTATAAGACGCACCATAAGCCTCCAAAGCCCAAACTTCCATCTCACCGAATCTCTGGCCTCCGAATTGGGCTTTTCCGCCCAGCGGCTGCTGTGTAACGAGAGAGTAAGGACCGGTGGAACGGGCATGAATCTTATCATCTACCAGATGGTGGAGCTTCAGATAATGCATGAAGCCGATGGTAACCGGAGAGTCAAATTCCTCGCCGGTACGTCCGTCACGAAGGGTCACCTTTCCTGTCTTATCGATAGGAACCCCTCTCCATTCCTCTCTGTGATCAAGATTCTCATGGAGATATTCCATGATATCGTCATTTACTTTATCTCCCCAGATCTCTGAGAACTCTTCCCAGCTCTTGTTGGCATAATCATTTGCCATCTCAAGAGTATCCATGATATCGTGCTCATTCGCTCCGTTGAATACCGGAGTGGCAACATTGAATCCCAGTACCTTGGATGCAAGACTCAGATGAATCTCAAGAACCTGCCCGATATTCATACGGGAAGGAACACCCAAAGGATTCAGAACGATATCCAGAGGACGACCGTTCGGAAGGAAAGGCATGTCTTCCACAGGAAGAATACGGGAAACAACACCCTTGTTACCGTGGCGGCCGGCCATCTTATCACCAACGGAAATCTTACGTTTCTGGGCAATATACACCCGGACGGACTTATTTACCGTTGGAGGTAATTCATCATGATTCTCCCTGGTGAATACCTTGGTATCCATCACGACACCGTAAGCGCCGTGGGGCACACGCAGAGATGTATCACGAACTTCTCTTGCTTTTTCGCCGAAAATGGCACGAAGAAGTCTCTCTTCTGCAGTCAGCTCTGTCTCACCCTTCGGTGTGACTTTACCAACCAGGATATCTCCTGCGTGAACTTCCGCACCGACTCGGATGATACCATTCTCATCCAGGTCTTTCAGCATATCTTCACTGAGGCCGGCGAGATCTCTGGTGATCTCCTCCTGACCCAGTTTGGTATCTCTTGCTTCCGCCTCATATTCTTCAATATGAACGGATGTATATACGTCATACTGTACCAGTTTTTCACTTAAGAGAACCGCATCCTCGTAGTTATAACCTTCCCAGGTCATAAAACCGATCAACGGGTTCTTTCCGAGAGCCATCTCGCCACCACTGGTGGACGCACCGTCAGCCAGGATATCTCCCACCTCAACGCGGTCACCCTTTGTGACGATAGGCTTCTGATTCATACAGTTACCCTGATTGCTTCTCGCAAATTTGATGACATGGTAAGTGTCAACGATTCCATCATCCCTGCGTACAATGATTTCTTTACTGGTGGAGTACTCCACTGTACCGGCATGATGACAAATGATACACACACCGGAGTCTCTGGCAGCTTTCGCTTCCATTCCGGTACCGACAACAGGCACCTCTGTCTTGAGCAGAGGAACGGCCTGACGCTGCATGTTGGAACCCATCAGGGCACGGTTGGCATCGTCATTTTCCAGGAAAGGAATCATGGAAGTAGCCACGGAAAATACCATCTTCGGAGATACATCCATGTAATCGATCCGGGATTTGGGGAACTCGGAAGTCTCATCCCTGTAACGTCCGGAAACATTATTATGGATGAAATGACCTTCTTCATCCAGCGGCTCATTGGCCTGTGCCACTGTGTAATCATCTTCCTCATCCGCAGTCATGTATGTTACTTCATCCGTAACGACAGGATTTTCAGGATCGCTCTTGTCCACCTTACGATAAGGAGCTTCAATAAATCCGTATTCATTGATTCTGGCGTAGGTTGCCAGGGAGTTGATCAGACCGATGTTAGGACCTTCAGGGGTCTCGATGGGGCACATTCTTCCATAATGGGAATAATGTACATCACGAACCTCGAA
>CAMNGO010000178.1 GCA_946538445.1 uncultured Lachnospiraceae bacterium | reverse complement strand
CTTCAGGGTGATAGCCTGCCACTCGGAGAAACCTTCCGAGGAATCGATCACCAGCACGTCTGCTCCGGCTTCCACCAGGGCAGGAACTCTCTCTTCATAATCCCGGGTGTTGATGCCGGCGCCAACCACATAACTCTTGTTGGCATCCATCAGGGACAGCGGTTTGCTCTTGTGGGAATCATAGTCTTTGCGGAATACGAAAGCCACCATATTGCCATCCTTGTCGATGATGGGCAGAGAATTCAGTTTGTTGTCCCAGATGATATTATTACATTCCTTCAGGGAAGTGCCTTCCGGTGCGGAGATGATCTTCTCGATGGGAGTCATAAACTCTCCTACCTTGGTTCTGGGATCCATGCGGGTCACACGGTAATCACGTCCAGTGACGATACCAAGAAGTTTACCGTTTCCGGTGCCGTCCTCCGTCACTGCCATAGTGGAATGACCGGTTCTCTCCTTCAGCTCTACCACATCTGCCATGGTATTATCTACACGGAGATTGGAATCACTGAAGACAAAACCTGCTTTGCTGGTCTTTACTTTTCTGACCATGGCAGCCTGTTCTTCGATGGGCTGGGATACATAGATAAAGGCAATACCGCCTTCCTTGGCAAGGGCAACTCCCATCTTATCTCCGGATACAGCCTGCATAACGGCGGATACCATCGGAATATTCATGGTAAGAGGACACTCCTCCTGCCCTTTTCTGTACTTTACAACAGGTGTTTTCAAGTCAACCCGGTTAGGGATACAATCCTTTGAGGAATAACCGGGAACCAGCAGGTATTCACTAAATGTATGGGATGCTTCCGGATAATAATAGGCCATAATCTTCTTCCCTTTCTTAAATGTCGATTTAAATGTATTAAAATGTAGTATACCAAGAATCCTAATATTTGCCAACTGTTATTTTGTCACAAATTTATCAGGAATCCTTTTTTTTTCTTGTGATAACCTTACTTATCTTTCTTTCCCACCAGTTCATGATAGAAAATATACTGTTGCAGAACACCCTGACAGTCCTTGTATCTCCTGTGGGGGAATCCCCTTTTATAATGCCGGTCCAGAGCCTGCCTTATGTGGGTATCCACGGGGAAGGCATCCAGATGATGCAGGGCAAAGAGACAGATACATTCTGCTACCTTCTCTCCCACTCCGAAGCAACGGAGCAATTCCTTTTTCGCTCTCCAGTGGGGGTAGGATGCGATCTTGGCAAGATCCACCTGACCGTCAGCCACTGCCTGGGCCGTCAGGACCACATATTTGCTCCGATAGCCCAGATTGCAGGACATAAGTTCGTCCTGAGGGATTCCTACAAATCTGTCCGGTCCGGGGAAAGAAAAATATCTTACACCCTCCTCCGTCAAACAGGGATCTCCATACTTCTCGCACAAAAGCTCAATGCAGTGGCGGATTCTTTTGATATTATTCTGCTGGGAGATCAGAAAGGAAACGATCATCTCCCAGAGATCCTGCTTCAGGATCCTGACCCCTTCGGCCTGCCCGGCAGCATTTAAGAGATAACTGTCCCGGGGATTGATCCTGGAGATGAAAGCCTGATAGTTGGTCCCCAGATCAAAATAGTCAAACCAGATTTCCTCCCACTCCTCCCGGGAGCAATAGAAGCTGATTTTTCTTCCCTCTTGCCGGAGCCTCAGATACCGGTCCCGGCTGATCACCTCATAGCTGCCATCCTGCAGTTCTTTCATGCGGAAGCACTGGCCGGAATCACAGATCTGCCTGATATTAAAATTATCGTTTTCAATCCTTATCACGCTTACTCTCCCCATATATTTCGGAATGAATATCCACCAGGGAATCCCCCCGGTAGACCAGTTTCAGGGAGAAGAAATCCCTGTCTTCCATGAGATATTTCAGAAATACCTTGTCCCCCTCCCAGAGATTCAGGGAGAAGATCCGGTCCTTTGCAATCCACTGTAATTCTCCCTCCCTGCATTCTTTCAAGGTTCCCCGGAAACCGGTGGCGGTGAAAAGGTGCATGTATTCTGTCTCGTATTGGTCCGAGACAAAGGTGACGATGCCACGGTAACGGTAGTTGGTAAGAGTGAGATTGGTCTCCTCATATACTTCGCGGAGCATACATTCCTCCGGGGACTCTCCCTCCTCAAAATGACCGCCCACACCAATCCATTTCCCGGCATTCTCATCATTTTTCTTTTTATTTCGAAGAAGCATCAGATACTTGTCCTCATGCTCCACATAGACTAAAGTAGTATTCTTCATCTAGCTATCCTCCTTGGGAAGACGTCTCAAAAACCAGATCAACATGATAAATGAAGGTATGGCAGCGATTACATAGGAAAGCGGCTGGGCTTCCTGGATTCCTGCCAGGCCACGGACTTGCGCCAGGATAACCAGCAAGGGAATAAAAATCAACCCACTTCGCAAGGAGGAAGTGATGGAAGCCTGAAACCGGTAGCCTGTACTTTGCAGCATCATCTCCGTCACGGTACCCATGGGCATGAAGATCAGGGAGGCACAATAAAGATTCAGAGCTCTGATTCCAATCCGTATAACTTCCGGATCATCCCGGAATACCTGTATGATCTGGGATGAGTGTGTAATGACGATAATACTGACGATAGTAAGCAGTCCTTCCGCATAGATCATGGTATATAGCAGGGCTTTGCGTACACGGGAATACTTGCCTGCCCCGTAGTTAAAAGCACAGATGGGCTGAAAACCCTGGCCGATTCCCAAAGCAAATGAAAAGACAAACATACAGACCCTGGATACGATACTCATGGCAGCAACTGCCGCATCCCCGTAACAGCCAGCCTCCTTATTCAGGATCATGGTGGCAACACTGGCCAGGGACTGACGAATCAAGGCCGGAAAACCTGTGGCACAGATGTCAAGCACTACAGAAGGCCGGAAGGATGCATTCTTCAGACTGAGTTTTGACTGAGTCCTCCCACTGTAAAACATGAAGAGGAGTATAAAAAAGCTGATCACCTGACTGATGGCTGTGGACAGGCCTGCTCCCGCGATCCCCATACCGAAGCCAAACATAAGGATAGGATCACCGGCCATGTTCAGGATGGAACCGGCCAGCAGACCGATCATTCCCAAAGATGCCTTTCCCTCATAGCGAAGGATGTTGTTCAGCACAAAACTGGATATCATCATAGGGGTAGCGATCAGAATATAGATGATATATGTTTTGGCATAAGGAGCAATGGTCTTTGTACTTCCCAGCAGATATACCAGGGGGTTGATGAAAATCAATCCCAGGATCATGATAATGAGTCCACAAAGAAAAGAACACAAGAAGCCGGTGGATGCGATCCGGCTGGCACCTTCATAGTCTTTCTTCCCCAATCTTCTGGAAAGAATGCTGCCGGAACCCTGTCCAAACATAAATCCGATGGCCTGGATGATGGCCATAAATCCAAACACCACTCCTACGGCACCGCTGGCACTGGTGCCCAGCTGCCCTACAAAGGCGGTATCTACCATATTATAAAGACTGGTAACCAGCATGCTGATGATGGTGGGGATCGCCAGGACTACGATGAGTCTTTGTACCGGTGTCTCCGTCATCTTTTTATATTGTACTTCTCTGTTATTCTCCATGTTTTCACCTGTTTCCATATGATAAAAGGCTTTTGACCATTACAGCCTCCGGTGTTATAATATTACTGTATTTCAATTATATCAGAGAGGGGGCAGATTATGTCAACATCAGATTTTTTACAGCGTATCAACCAGCTGAATGAGATGATCAGCAACAGCAAGCATATCGTCTTCTTCGGAGGAGCCGGCGTATCCACGGAAAGTGGGATCCCTGATTTCCGAAGTAAAGACGGCCTCTATAATCAGCATGATGTACAGTTTGACTCCTACACACCGGAATATCTCCTGAGCCATGATTGTGTCTATCGGAATTCCAAGGTATTCTTTGAGTATTATCGTCAGAAAATGGACACCAGGGATATCAAACCCAATATCACCCATTATAAACTGGCAGAGATGGAACAGAAAGGAAAGCTGGACTCTGTTGTCACACAGAATATCGACGGGCTCCACCAGAAGGCCGGCAGCAAAACCGTCTACGAGATTCACGGAACCACACAGAGAAACTATTGTACCAAATGCGGACGCCAGGTTTCTGCTGATTTTATCTTTGAATCCACAGATCCCATTCCTCTTTGTCCGGACTGCGGCGGCATGATCAGACCGGATGTCACCATGTACGGTGAATCCCTGCCGGATTTCGCCTGGGATGGGGCCATGAGAAGTATCAGTAAGGCTGATATGTTCATTATCGGAGGAACCTCCCTCACTGTCTATCCTGCTGCCAATCTCACCCACTATTTCCGGGGGGAGAATCTTGTCATGATCAACCGGGACAAGACACCCCAGGACCGCTACTGCAAATTAGTCTTCCATGAGAATCTGGGGGATGTATTCGGAGCGATCAAAATATAAGTTATCTGACAGTAAAAATTAAGAGCGGAACCTT
>CAMNGO010000177.1 GCA_946538445.1 uncultured Lachnospiraceae bacterium | reverse complement strand
TGTATGAATTGAACGTTCAAGGTTGTTTTGTTATTCAGTTATCAAGATGCGGTGTTGTCTTTTTGCGACAGCTTGTTCATACTAACACAGTTATAATCACATGTCAAGGACTTTTTTCCAATTTCATGTAATTTCTTTGGAAATTTACTGTTTTCCTTGTTATATCCTGTGTTTTTCATATGTTATTTTAGTATTTTTGCTTTATTAATCCTTAAAAAAAGAGCAAAAAAATAATACGGAGAAGGAGGGATTTGAACCCTCGCACCGCGCAAACGATCTATACCCTTAGCAGGGGCACCTCTTCAGCCACTTGAGTACTTCTCCATATGCCTAAACAATAACATAAAGTATGAAATTGTTACGTCAGATTCGACGCTATATAATCTTAACAAATCCTTTTTCTATTGTCAAGATATTTTTTCACCCTACCTTCTCCATTCATCAGGAGCTGTCTCATACAGATTATGTCCCTGACTGTCGATGACAACGATAACAGGAAGATCTTCTATGGTAAGCTTGCGGATCGCTTCTGTCCCAAGATCCTCATAGGCGACTACTTCCGCTTCTTTGATACATTTTGACAGAAGAGCACCTGCCCCACCTACTGCAGCGAAATAAACTGCTTTATATTGTTTCATGGCATTGATGACCGCCTGGGAACGTTTTCCCTTCCCAACCATTCCTTTCAGACCGGCCGCCAGCATATCCGGTGTATATTTATCCATGCGGCTGCTGGTGGTAGGACCTGCTGATCCGATTACCTGCCCTTCTCTGGCAGGGCTGGGTCCGAGATAGTAAAGGATATTTCCGTCCAGGGAGATGGGAAGTTCCTCTCCTCTCTGCATGGATTCATACATCCTCTTATGGGCTGCATCCCGGGCGGTATAGATGGTACCCGAAAGATATACATAATCTCCTGCTTTTAGCTGTTCCGCCTGGTCATTCTGAAAAGGCACTTGAATTCTGTCTTTCATCTTTTCGTTTCCCCCTCTTCTTTACAGTTCACGCACAGCATGCCTGTTCACATGGCAGCACATATTGACTGCTACCGGAAGACCGGCGATATGGGTCGCATAGGTATTCACATGGACAGCCAGTGCTGTTACTCTTCCACCCAATCCTGCCGGACCGATTCCCAAAGCATTGATCTTTTCCAAGAGTTCTTCCTCCATCTCCCGGATATGAGGAAGGGGGGAAGGTTCTCCAACACTTCTTGTCAGGGCTTTTTTAGCCAGTAATGCTGCTTTTTCAAAGGTTCCTCCGATCCCCACTCCGACGACAAAGGGAGGGCAGGCATTCGGGCCGGCCTCTGCCACCGTCTGAAGTATGGCATCCTTGGCTCCTTCCATACCATCGGCCGGTTTCATCATATAGATCCGGCTCATATTCTCACTTCCGAATCCTTTCGGAGCCAGGGTAAGACGGAATGTATCCCCGGGAACCATATTATAATGAATGACAGCAGGCGTGTTGTCTCTGGTATTTTCCCGAAGGAAGGGATCCTTCACCACAGATTTCCTTAGATAACCGTCCACATATCCCTGACGGACTCCCTCCTGGATGGCATCCCCGAGAAATCCACCTTCAATCTGAACTTCCTGTCCTATATCCACAAATACCACAGCCATACCGGTATCCTGGCAGATGGGTATCCTCTCCGAACCGGCAATCTCCATATTTTCCTGAAGCTGACCAAGAATCCTGCATCCAAGGGGGCTTTCTTCTTTCTTATATGCATCCTCCAGCGCACTTCTCATATCCCCTGATAAGGAATAGTTGGCTTCCATGCACATCTCCCTCAGGTTACGTATGATTTCCTCTGTATTAATCTTTCTCATACTGTTTTCCTCTGTCTTACAAAGAAAGGGGATGCAAACCGGCTCAATACAGAATCCGCATGTCATCCCCTTCTATTCATTATTTCCTGTTATTCTTCTGCAGATTCTTCTTCCACAGATCCTGTTTCTTCCGGACTTTCCTCCTCCGTGTAGGTAACCTTGGCAACGCTGGCCACTGTCACATTGGAGTCGGTATCAATATTCATCAGTTTGACACCGGAGGTGCTTCTTCCGATGACAGAGATTCCTTCCACTTTGATGCGGATCACGATGCCTTCAGAAGTCATCATCATGATCTCCTCATCCTCATTTACCGCTTTGGCGGAGATCACATTTCCTGTTTTCTCCGTAATCTTATAGCAGCGAAGACCTTTTCCTCCACGATGCTGCGGACTGAATTCCTCCATGGAAGTCCTTTTACCCATACCATATTCCGAGACAAAGAGCAGCTCTTTTCCCTCGGAACTGATCTGCATGGAAACTACCTCATCAGAATCTCCCAGAGTGATACCACGTACACCCATGGATACTCTTCCGATTTCACGGACATTATCACAATGGAAGCGGATGCACTGTCCTTCCTTGGTCACGATGAACACATCATCATCCCCGGAAGCCACTTTCACTTCAATAAGTTCATCATCCTCCCGGAGAACGATGGCGGCAAGACCACCTTTGCGGATGTTCTTGTACTCTTCGATCCTGGTCTTCTTGAAGACGCCCTTGCGGGTCGTCATGAGGAAATAATCCTCATCATTAAAGACAGAACCCATGGGGATGATGGCACTGATCTTCTCCCCCGGAGTAAGCTGGAGCAGGTTGATGATGTTCACGCCCCTTGCAGTTCTTCCGGATTCCGGAATCTCGTAGCCTTTCAGCCGATATGCCCGGCCTTTGTTCGTGAAAAATGTGATGTAATTATGAGTGTTTGTCATAAAGATATCCCGGATATAATCATTTTCGATCATATTCATGCCCCGGATACCCTTTCCTCCACGGTTCTGGCTCTGGAACTGGTTCTCTTCCATCCGCTTGATATATCCGAGATTGGAAAATGTGATGATTACATCCTTTCTCGGTATCAGGGATTCGTCCGTCAGATCCATGGCATCCATCTCGATGCTGGTTCTTCTCTCATCCCCGTATTTGTCCCGGATCTCAAGCAGTTCATCTTTGATGACACCCAGCAGCACCTTTTCATCTGCCAGGATCTCTTCCAGCCTCTTGATGCGGGTCTGGAGTTCGTCGTACTCTGCCTGCAGCTTCTCCCTTTCCAGACCGGTCAGGGCACGCAGACGCATATCAACGATAGCCTGGGCCTGGGCTTCGGAGAATCCGAAGCGCTCCATCAGATTTGTTCTGGCTTCCGCCACATTCTTGGATGCCCGGATGATGGCAATTACTTCATCGATCACATCCAGGGCCTTCAGCAAGCCCTCTAAGATGTGGGCACGCTCTTTCGCCTTATTTAATTCATACCGGGTCCTTCTGGTGACGACATCCTTCTGATGGTTCAGATAGTGAACCAACATCTGCTTTAAATTCAGTACTTTAGGCTGGTTATTCACCAGGGCCAGCATGATCACTCCGAAGGTATCCTGTAACTGGGTATGTTTAAAAAGCTGATTCAGCAGAACGTTGGCGTTTACATCTTTCCGGGTCTCGATACAGATTCTCATTCCTTCCCGGTCAGACTCATCCCTCAGTTCCGTGATACCGTCGATCCTCTTCTCCTTCACCAGCTCGGCGATCTTTTCAATCAGCCTTGCCTTGTTTACCATATAGGGAAGTTCTGTCACAACGATGCGCTGTTTTCCGTTACTCATAGGTTCGATGTTTGTCACGGCACGAACCTTGATCTTACCTCTTCCGGTACGGTAAGCTCTCTCTATCTCCTTGATACCCAGGATGGAAGCTCCCGTCGGGAAATCCGGTCCCTTCACAATCTCCATCAGTTCCTCGATGTGGGTCTCCCGGTCTTCCTCCACCTTATTATCAATGATCTTGATTACGCCATCGATAGTCTCCTTCAGGTTATGAGGGGGGATATTGGTGGCCATACCCACGGCAATGCCCTGGGCTCCGTTCACCATAAGATTCGGAAAACGGGAAGGAAGAACCGTCGGTTCCTTCTCCGTCTCATCGAAGTTGGGCATAAAATCTACCGTGTCTTTATAGATATCAGCAGTCATCTCCATGGATATCTTGGAGAGTCTTGCCTCTGTATAACGCATGGCTGCAGCTCCGTCTCCGTCGACGGAACCGAAGTTCCCGTGGCCGTCCACCAAAGGATATCGGGTGGACCAATCCTGGGCCAGATTAACCAGGGCTCCATAGATGGAACTATCTCCGTGAGGATGGTATTTACCCATGGTATCACCCACGATACGTGCACACTTTCTGTGAGGCTTGTCCGGGCCGTTATTCAGTTCTATCATGGAATACAGGATTCGGCGCTGAACCGGTTTCAACCCATCTCTTACGTCCGGGAGTGCACGGGATACGATAACACTCATAGCGTAATCGATGTAGGATGTCTCCATAGTATTTTTCAGGTCAACTTCCTGAATTTTATCAAAAATAGTACTATCGTCCATTCTTTCCTCCTGCGACGAATCATTTCATCAGATATCCAGGTTCTTCACATACTGGGCATTCGCCTCGATAAA
>CAMNGO010000176.1 GCA_946538445.1 uncultured Lachnospiraceae bacterium | reverse complement strand
GTTTTCTACCGTGGTGGAATGATCTAATACCTTTGTTTTAACTTTTCCCTTCATCAAACTTCTCATCCCTGATCTTCACTTGATATTTCATTGAAACATTATATCATAAATCCATATTTTTGGGCAAACTAAAAGGGGTCATTCGATATCCTGATTCCATCGAATGACCCCACTAATGAATTTCCTTCAACTTCATTAACTGGCACCTGCTCTTTCATAGATTTTTTTATCTGTTTTTTATGATAATCCCTTACTCTTCTCTCGGCTTTCAATCCTGGTCTTCTGTGGTCCCCCACGAATACACTTTATCAAAATCCATTTGAATTTCTGAAATTATCATTCCCTAATATGTCTGAAGTTTCACTGTATAACCTCTCTTTCTATTGATTTGTTCTTCACGAACTATGGACCTCTGCCTTTCATATCACATCACCTTCTTAAAGATCAACTCCTTAATTAAAAGCAACATCTATATGAACTCTTGACGAGATATCAGAGAATAAATAGAAATATATATTATTTTTATTATTCTCCTTGTTTATGGACTTATTGTAATCTGTTTTCGGCATTTTGTCAAGTATATTTTTGATAATTTGTTATTTGAAAAATAATATTCAGAATATTCCGACATTCTAAGATTAAAAAATGAACTGTACTGATACCGAACTCATATGATATGATATGAACAATAGTATGGATAGCAAGTAATCCATGCCTATACCATATACCTGTTAACAGAGCAATCGAAGGGATCACCTGGTGTTTCCTTATATAAAAGAAAGGGATTAAGAAGAAAATGTGTGGAATCGTTGGATTTAACGGAAAAAGACAAGCTGCCCCCATCCTGCTGGAAGGACTTTCCAAGCTGGAATACAGGGGTTATGACTCCGCAGGAATTGCCGTCAGAAACGGGGATGGCAGGATTGAGATCGTCAAGGAAAAAGGTCGTCTGAAAGGTCTTGCCCGGAAAACAAACGGAGGCAATGCCGTCCAGGGTTGCTGTGGAATCGGCCATACACGCTGGGCGACACATGGTGAACCTTCCGAAGAAAATGCACATCCCCACTGTACCGATGACAGAAATGTGGTGGCTGTCCATAACGGAATCATTGAGAACTATCAGGAATTAAAGCTGAAACTGGAACGAAAAGGATATCATTTCTACTCTGAAACAGATACGGAAGTAGCAGTAAAACTTATTGATTACTATTACAAAAAATATCTGGGTACTCCCATTGATGCCATCAATCATGCCATGGTACGAATCCGTGGTTCTTATGCCCTGGCGGTCATGTTTAAAGATTATCCCGATGAAATCTATGTCTCCCGGAAAGACAGCCCCATGATCCTGGGTGTGGCAGACGGGGAATGCTTCCTGGCATCGGATGTCCCGGCAATCTTAAAGTATACCAGAAATGTGTATTACATAGGGAATCTGGAGATTGGAAGACTCTATGATGGCCAGGTCACCTTCTATAACCTTGACGGAGACCAGGTAGAAAAAGAGTCAGTGGAAATCAAATGGGATGCAGAAGCAGCAGAAAAAGCCGGATTTGAGCACTTTATGATCAAGGAGATCCACGAGCAGCCCAAAGCAATCCGTGACACTTTAAGCTCTGTCATAAAGGAAGACCAGATCGATCTGTCCGCCACAAATCTGACCGATGAGGACATTCGTAACATCAGACAGATCATCATCGTAGCCTGCGGTTCCGCCTACCATGTAGGCATGACAGCTCAATATGTGATGGAAGATCTGGCAAAAATACCGGTCCGGGTAGAACTGGCCTCGGAATTCCGTTATCGGGATCCCATGATGGACGACCACACCCTTGTTATCGTCATCAGTCAATCCGGAGAAACCGCAGACAGCCTTGCCGCGCTGCGTGAAGCCAAAGACCGGGGAGTCAAGACCCTGGCCATCGTAAATGTGGTAGGTTCCTCCATCGCAAGGGAGGCAGATTATGTTCTTTATACCGTGGCGGGCCCTGAGATTGCAGTAGCCACCACCAAAGCATACCTCACCCAGCTTGCCGTCTCCTACTGTCTCTCCATCCAGTTCGCCAAGATCCGGGAAACAATTGAAGAGGCAAAATATCAGGATTATATTCAGGAGCTTTTAACTCTTCCCGATAAAATTGAGAGAATTTTGGAGGATAAGGAACGGATCCAGTGGTTCGCCTCCAAGCAGATCGGCGCCAGGGATGTTTTCTTCGTAGGCAGGGGAATTGATTATGCCACCTGTATGGAAGGAAGCCTGAAATTAAAGGAGATCAGTTATATCCACTCAGAGGCTTACGCGGCAGGAGAGCTGAAGCACGGGACCATCAGCCTGGTGGAAAACGGCATCCTGGTAATCGGAGTTCTTACGCAGAGCAAATTATTTGAGAAGACGATAAGTAACCTTCTGGAGTGCAAGAGCCGCGGCGCTTACCTCATGGGTATTACATCCTATGGATACTACACCATTGAGGACAACGTGGACTTCACCTTGTATGTCCCCAAGACCGATGAGCATTTCTCCACCATCCTCACCATCGTTCCTCTGCAGCTTCTGGGATACTATGTATCAGTGGCAAAGGGTCTGGACGTGGATAAGCCGAGAAACCTTGCGAAAAGTGTCACCGTAGAATAAAGGATTTTTCGGAAAAACTACTATAAAAACACGGATTTTATGATATGATTAATCTGTAAATGTAATGATCTATTAATATTTTTAAATAATACTAGGAGGATTTTGTTATGGCAACATGGAAGAATCTGGATACACTTTCATCCTATAAGAAATTACAGGAACTGAAAAACCACGTAAATATCGTGGAAGCCATGTCCGGAGAAAATGGAGCAAAACGTGTTGCGGAGTACAGTGTACCTATGGCAGGCGGCCAGGCATTTAACTTCGCGGCAAAGGAAGTGGATGATGCTGTTCTTGAAGCACTGGCTGAACTGGCAAAAGAACATGAGCTCATCGATAAATACAAAGAATTATTGAACGGTGCTGTGATCAACACAGGTGAAAAACGTCTGGTGCTTCATCAGCTTGCCCGCAAACAGCAGTTGGACCCGGTAGTGGTCGATGGCGTTGACAAAGGTGAATTCTACCTGTCCCAGCACAAAAAAGCTGCTGATTTCGCAAACAAAGTTCATGCCGGCGAGATTACAAACGCAGCCGGTGAGCCATTTACCACGGTAGTTCAAATCGGTATCGGTGGTAGTGATTTAGGTCCCCGCGCTCTCTACATTGCCCTGGAAAACTGGGCCAGAACCAATGGAACCCTGAAGATGGAAGCCAAGTTCATCAGTAATGTGGATCCCGATGATGCCTCCGCTATCCTGGCAGCCACCGATCTTGCCCACTCCCTCTTCATCGTGGTTTCCAAATCCGGAACTACCCTGGAGACCCTCACCAACGAAGCATTCGTAAAAGATGCTTTGACAAAAGCCGGCCTGGATCCGTCCAAACATATGCTGGCTGTAACAAGCGAAACCTCCCCACTGGCAAAGAGTGCGGATTATCTGGAAGCCATCTTCATGGATGATTATATCGGCGGCCGTTATTCCTCCTCCTCTGCAGTTGGCGGTGTGGTTCTCTCCCTGGCATTCGGACCGGAAGTATACGCACAGATCCTGGAAGGAGCCGCAGAGGAAGATGCTTTGGCATTAAATGAAGATATCATGGCCAATCCGGACCTCCTGGATGCCCTGATCGGAGTTTATGAAGTAAATGTGCAGGGTTATAATACCACAGCTGTTCTTCCTTATTCTCAGGCGCTCTCCCGCTTCCCTGCTCATCTGCAGCAGTGTGATATGGAATCCAATGGTAAATCCGTAAACCGCTTCTCTGAACCGGTTTCCTATTCCACAGGCCCGATCATTTTCGGTGAGCCTGGAACAAACGGACAGCATTCCTTCTACCAGCTGCTTCATCAAGGTACCAATATCGTTCCGATCCAGTTCATCGGCTACAAAGACAGTCAGATCGGAAATGACGTGGTAATCGAGGGAAGTACCAGCCAGAAGAAACTCTGCGCCAACGTTGTGGCACAGATCATGGCATTCGCATGCGGAAAAGATGACGAAAACCTCAACAAGAAGTTTGATGGCGGACGTCCATCCAGCATAATCGTAGGTGACCAGCTCACACCGAAGTCCTTAGGTGCTCTCCTGGCTCACTTTGAGAACAAGATCATGTTCCAGGGCTTCGTATGGAACCTGAACAGTTTCGATCAGGAAGGCGTACAGCTCGGTAAAGTTCTGGCAAAACGCGTTCTCGCCCACGATACAGACGGCGCACTGAAAGCATACAGTGACCTGTTTGAAATCTAATATATAGAAAAAGGGGTCAGACCCCCAACATAATAAATCGATGCAATTTAAGGGACATCCGGTATTTGAAAGCGACTTTGTACCACAGAAAAAAGAGGCATACGCCTCTTTTTTCGAGGAACAACGGAGCTTGAAGATACCGGATGTCCCTTAATTGCAATTATAATAGGTTATCAGGGGGTCTGACCCCTTTTTTTG
>CAMNGO010000175.1 GCA_946538445.1 uncultured Lachnospiraceae bacterium | reverse complement strand
ATTGGTATAAATAATCTGTCTGATGCTACCATTAATCTTGCCTGCTGAAAAATCATATGTTATAATCGATGTATACTTTTATTAAACTAACAGTGTTATTGATAAAATAAAAGAAGGATGGTAAAAGGGATTTGAGGAAGTGTTATATGGATTATAAAAAGGAACACTGGACCCGCTTGTTACAGAATTGTTGCAGTAACGGGGATGATGTAAAAGAGTATCTGAATCTTACTGACGATGAGACTGATCGGATCAACAAGATTTCAGAACAATATCCCATGTGCATTAATCACTATTATCTGTCTCTGATTGATCCGGAAGATCCGGAAGATCCCATAAGGAAGATGTCCATACCGTCCGGGTGGGAGCTGTCCGACGGAGGTGAACCTGATACCAGTGGGGAGGCATCCAACACCGTGATCCTGGGGATGCAGCATAAATATGACCAGACTGCTTTGATCTTGTCAACCAACATGTGTGCCATGTTCTGCAGACATTGTTTCCGCAAAAGACTGGTAGGACTGTCGGATGATGAGATTGCCGGACATCTGGGAGAGATGGAAGAGTATGTGAGAAGCCACCTTGAAATCAGCAATGTTCTGATATCCGGAGGGGATGCTTTCCTTAACAGTAATCAAAGGATCATAGAGTATCTGGACCGGTTTATCGATATCCCCCATCTTGATCTGATCCGTTTTGGTACCAGAACCCCGGTGGTTCTTCCCCAACGTATTACCACGGATCCGGAACTTCAGCAGATATTGGAAGAATATAATCGAAGGAAACAGATCTATGTCATCACCCAGTTTAATCACCCCAGGGAAGTGACAGAAGAAGCCAGAGAGGCAATCCGCACTCTGCAGAGGACAGGTATCGTGATAAAGAATCAGACGGTTCTTTTAAAAGGGATTAATGATGATCCTGTCGTACTGGGCTGTCTCCTTAAGAAACTCACAGCATGCGGTATCGTTCCCTACTATATCTTCCAGTGCAGACCGGTAAGGGGAGTGCTGAATCATTTTCAGGTACCCTTGAAAGTGGGCAGCATTATTGTGGAAGAAGCCAAAGCGATGCAGAACGGACAGGGAAAATGTATCCATTATGCCATGTCACACCCCACGGGTAAGATTGAGATTATCGGGCAGTTGGGTGAGGATGAAATGCTTTTTAAATACCATCAGGCCAAGAATCCTGCAGAGATAGGAAGAATGTTTACCGTTGCTGTAGAAGATGCCCAGTGCTGGCTGGATATGGATCTGAACTGAAATTAAAGTTGTATCTTAGCATTGAGTTTGTATATAAGATATGTTATCATAAAACAAAGGATAGCTGATTTTTCTGCAGACGGAAGGATTGGTTATCCTTTCATAATAATATTCTAAACAGGAGGTAGACTATGGAATTAAAGGGAAGCAAGACAGAAGCGAACTTATGGGCAGCATTCGCAGGCGAGAGCCAGGCAAGAAACAAGTACACTTATTTTGCAAGCAAGGCAAAAAAAGAAGGATATGAGCAGATTTCAGCACTCTTCTTAGAGACAGCCGAGAATGAGAAAGAGCATGCAAAATTATGGTTCAAAGAGCTTGGCGGCATTGGCACAACGGTTGAGAATCTGATCGCTGCTGCAGAAGGCGAGCACGATGAGTGGACCAGCATGTACAAGGAGATGGCAGCTACAGCAAGAGATGAAGGTTTCCATCGTATCGCTGATATGTTTGACAGCGTAGCCAAAATTGAGAAATCCCATGAGGAGAGATATTTGAAGCTGGTTGAGAATATCGAGAAAGGTGAAGTATTCAAGAAACCGGAACTGAAAGTTTGGTACTGCAGAAACTGTGGTCATCTTGAGTATGGTCTGGAAGCTCCGGCTGAGTGCCCGACCTGTGCACATCCACAGTCCTTCTTCGAGATTAAAGCAGACAATTACTAAAATGATTCTTATAGAGCCCATTCTTAAAAAGGATGGGCTCTATTATCTTCAACATGAGAGAAAGGTTGATGATATGAATTACAGAACAGACCGTTATGGTAATAAGGTATCGATCTTAGGTTATGGATGCATGAGATTTACCCAGAAGCTTGGCAGGATCGATCTTGCCAAGGCAGAAGAGGAGATTATGGAGGCCTATCGCGGTGGAGTGAATTACTATGACACCGCTTATATTTATCCTGGCAGCGAGGCTGCCCTGGGGCAGATTCTGGAGAAAAACGGTATACGGGACAAGGTCAATATCGCCACCAAGCTTCCCCACTATATGCTAAAAAAACCGGAAGATATGGAGAAATACTTCTCGGAAGAATTGAAGCGTCTGCGCACTGATCATGTGGATTATTATCTCATGCATATGCTGACGGACACCAAGAGCTGGGACAGGTTGAAAGGTCTGGGTATGCTCTCCTGGTTGGAAGAAAAGAAGAAATCAGGAGCCATCCGTCAGGTAGGTTTTTCCTACCATGGCAATTCTGATATGTTTTGCTCTCTGATCGATGCTTACGACTGGGATTTCTGTCAGATCCAGTATAATTATATGGATGAGCATTCCCAGGCCGGCAAAACCGGCTTGAAACATGCCGGAGCCAAAGGTATCCCTGTGATCATTATGGAGCCCCTTCGGGGAGGACGCCTGGTTCATAATCTTCCTGCCTCAGCCAGGAAACTCTTTGCCAACCATCCTTCCGGAAGAAGCCCGGCGGAATGGTCTTTTGCCTGGTTGTGGAATCAGCCGGAAGTAACCTGTATCCTATCCGGTATGAACTCCCTCGAAATGGTTCGGGAGAATGTAAGGAGCGCTTCCTCATATCCGGAAGCAGGCTTCTTAAGCAAGGAGGACCGGGTATTTTTACGAAAAGTGGCCAGAGCCATCAACCGACAGATGAAAGTACCATGCACCGGCTGCAGATATTGTATGCCCTGTCCGAGAAATGTGGACATTCCCGGTACTTTTGCTGCCTATAACAGAAAATATACAGACAGCAGATTAGTCGCCCTGAAAGAATATGCCATGTGCACGCTTTTAAGAAAGGACGCCACTTCGGCATCTCTTTGCGTGGAATGTGGAAAATGTGAGCAGCACTGTCCCCAGAATATCAAGATCCGCCAGGAATTGAAAGCGGCGGTGAAGGAACTGGAAGGTCCTGTCTATAAGGTTGCTGCCAAGGGATTGAAATATTTTATGAAATACTGATGGCTCCTTCGCTATTTGAAAGTGAGCTACTAAGATTAGAAAGAAGGAAACACGATGAAAACACGCCAGGAGGCGCTTGCCTATGGACTCACATTTCCTGATACTTATCAGGAAGCCCCCTTCCATGATGAAAACTGGCAGCTGGTCCGTGTTAAGGGAAGCAGGAAAGCTTTCCTGTGGACTTATGAAAGGGACGGAATCATTAACCTGAATGTGAAAGTTGACCCGGAATGGAGGGACTTTTGGAGACAAACCTATGCCTCTGTCCTGCCGGGATGGCATCAGAATAAAGATCATTGGAACACCATTTTATTGGACGGATCCATCCCGGATGAAGATGTTAAAAGGATGATAGCAGAGAGTTATGATCTGGTGACAGACAGCCCTTCTAAGAGGATTTATGAAGCTGTTAAGAAGATACCCAAAGGCCGGGTGGCTACCTACGGTCAGATTGCCGAATTGGCGGGGGACCGGAAGATGGCCAGAGCTGTGGGCAATGCTTTGCATAATAATCCGGACCCGGCCAATATCCCTTGCCACCGTGTGGTGAATTCCAAAGGCATGCTGGCAGGAGGTTTTGCCTTTGGAGGTGTGGAGGTACAGGCACGATTCCTGCGGGAAGAAGGCGTGGAAGTCATTGACGGAAAAGTGGATCTGAATCGATTTGGAATCAGGACAGATCAGAGGCAATAGAAACAGAGGTATAAGAAACAAAATGAACAAAAAAATAGTCGGCAACCTGATGTTGACCCTCACTGCCATAATATGGGGTACGGCATTTGTGGCGCAGAGAGTGGGAATGGAGTCTATCGAACCCATCACCTTCACCGCTTCAAGGATGTATCTTGCATTTTTCGCAGTCGGCCTGGTTGCCTTGTTATCAAGTCGCAGGGAAAAAGAAATCCTGGCAGAAAAAAGCCGGGAAGAAGTCAGGATATATAAAAGAAATACGATATTGGGCGGAATCTGCTGCGGTTGCTTTCTCGTGACAGCCACCATCTTCCAGCAGATGGGTCTGGTCTATACCACGGCCGGTAAGGCAGGATTTATCACAGCCTTGTATATTCTTCTGGTACCTATTATCAGTTTTGTTCTCTTCAAAAAGAAGAATACCTGGCTGGTCTGGTTTGCCGTTCTGATCGGGGTGGCAGGCATGTACCTGTTATGCATGAATGAGGGCTTCTATCTTACACACGGGGACAGTCTGGTCTGTGTCTGTGCCTTTCTCTTTAGCGGCCATATCCTTAGCTGCGACTATTTTACCAATAAGGGGAATCCCCTCCGTATCTCCGCCATCCAGTTTCTGACTGCCTCCCTTATATCTACCGTTCTGGCATTCTTTATG
>CAMNGO010000174.1 GCA_946538445.1 uncultured Lachnospiraceae bacterium | reverse complement strand
GGTACTGTCAGGCAGCATAGCTTCCATCGCAGCCATGTCTATCTTTATGGCCAGCATGATCCTCCTCTACTCTGCCTCTTCCACCTATCACTCTCTGGATTGCGGAGAAAAAATCAATCTGATCCTGAGAAGGATTGATCATGCCATGATCTTTGTCCTGATTGCCGGCTCTTATACCCCGGTGTGTCTCCTGGTCCTGCCGGCATCCCGAGGAATCCCCCTCCTGATCACAGTATGGACCTTTGCCATGCTTGGAATCGTCCTTAAGATCTGGATCATCCGTTGCCCCAAGTGGGTCAGTTCCCTAATCTACATCGGCATGGGCTGGCTATGCGTCCTGGTTTTCGGACCTTTGATCAGGGCCCTGACGCCCCGGGGGCTCCTCTGGCTCCTTTCCGGCGGAATCATATACACAGTCGGGGGCATCATTTACAGTCTGAAACCCAAGATGTTCAGCCGGCTGCCCCAGGGCTTCGGCAATCACGAAATCTTTCACATCTTCGTCATGGCCGGAAGCCTGTGCCACTATATGTTTATGTATCAATGTATCCTGTAAATGTATCTTGTAAATGTATCAAAGATTCAGAAAGGCGGTTCCCTTTATATAGGGGGGAACCCCTTTTCTTTTTCTGCCCGGGCAATCAGCTCATCTTTTTCTTTCCGTGTCAATCTCTTGATGGCGTATTCCCTCTTTCGGGCCTCCTGTTCTGTATCATATTTTTCATAGTATACAAGGGTGACCGGACGTCTGGATCTTGTATAGCGGGCCCCTTTCCCCTGGTTATGGGTCTCGACCCTCCTGGCCAGATCTTTTGTCCATCCTGTATAAAGAGAGCCATCATGACACCGGACCATATATGTATAATTCATGGGATCAAAGATCTCTCCTATCCTTTTTTGTCCCGGATTACGGCAAAAGAATCCATGCAGTTTTTAAGTGGAATCTATTTACCATATCCCCATCTTTTTATATAATAAATACAAGCAAAAAACCAAGGGGTTATTATGTTATTTTCCCTTTTTATTTTGCAAAAAACCAGGGAGGAGGCCGCACAGATGCTTCAGCTGACCAAAAGCAATATCGTTGAATATGTTGCATCCAGGCTTGATTTTTTTAATCCGCATGGCGATATCAAAGTGTCCGAAATCGGGGAAGGTACTGTAGAAGAAGACGGAGACGGTTTTATTAACTTTGTCTTTCGTGTTTCCGACGGCTGTCATCCTCTTATTGTAAAGCAGTCCAGATTAAGTGACCGCAGAGGGTTCGGGATTGAAATTGATGCCAATCGCTATCGGCTGGAGTATCGTACCATGCAGATTCGACATGCCATTGTTCCCGACCTGGTTCCCGCTATCTATGACTGTGATGATGAAAACCGCGTGATCATTACGGAGGATGTCTCCCATCTGAGGATTACCCGGTTCCAGCTTTTCAAGGGCGTTATATTCCCTGAACTGGCAGACCAGGTGGCCCGCTATATGGCGGCAACCCAGTTCTATACATCGGAATACTATCTCAGTGCCAAGGAATTCAGAGAACTGTCTGTATATTTTACTAACTCTACCATGAGACAGATTATGGATATCGGCATGTTCCTGACCCAGGTGGTACCGGAGGATACCGTTGGAAAGCCCCTGGATCCTGATTTTGAGATTTTCTCCCGCCGGGTCTGCGCAGATCCCAAGGTTCTGCTGGCAAGACAGAAGCTTCGTCATCTCTTTATGTCCAAGGGTGAGTGCCTGATCCATGGCGACCTGCATACTTCCAACATTTTTGCAGGTCCCGGCGAGTGCAAGGTTATCGATATGGAGTATACCTTCTGCGGACCCTTCGCCTATGATCTGGGTTATTTCCTGGCCAACTTTATCGCCCAGTATGAGGCGGCTGTATTCCGTCCCTTCCCGGATGAGAAGGCACGGAGGGAATACAAGGCATACTGCCTGTCTGTCATTCATGATACCTACACAAAGTTCTGTGATTATGTATGTGAATACTGTGACGCTGATTCCAAACCCGAGTATCACAATATTCCCGGATATCAGGAAGACTTCCGTCTTACGGTTCTTCGGGAATTCATCGGTTTTGCCGCCAGCGCACAGCTGAGCCGAATCAGCTGTGAGATTCCCTATCCGGATTATGATGTGATTGAAGACCCTGTGCAGAGACATAACGCCAAGTGTCTGTCCATCATATTGTGTGGTATTTTCCTTACCAAGTGGGAAACCTATACATCCATCGAAGAAATCATCCAGGATATACTGGGTGCAGAAGAAATATATTGTCGTAATATCCGCAAGAATTGACAGGAGGTATGATATGAAGATTCTTACAAAAGAAAACATCATCGAATACCTCAATGAGAAGCTGCCCGATCTTCATTTCAGCTCTCAGGCTGTTGTAAACCAGATCGGTGAGGGTGAGTTAAGCAAGGATATTGAGGGAGACGGTTACTGCAATTATGTTTTCAGAGTGGCTGACGGAGATACTTCCTGTATCGTCAAGCAGTCTACCTCTGTTTTGCGCCGGTCAGGACGTCTGGTCAGCCCTGAGAGAATCCATTATGAATATGAGATTATGAAGATTCGGGAGAAAATTGTTCCCCAGTATGTTCCTCATGTTTATCTCGGAGACTTTGAAAACAATGTCATTGTCATGGAGGATGTTTCCAACCTTCGCTTGATTCGTTTTGAATTCAATAAAGACCATCAGCTTCCCCTGCTGGCCATACAGGGAGCCCAGTATCTGGCCGCCACCCATTTTTATACCTCAGAGTTTTATATGGACACGGATAAATATCGTGAACAGATTGCTCATTTTATGAGCCCTGAATTGCGGGTGGTTATGGAGAATGGTGTCTTCCTCAACATATTCGGTGCAAAGGATTATGACAAGGCCTGCGGACCTGAATTTCAGAAATATTGTGAATCCATTAAAAATGATCCTGATCTTCAGTTCCAGCGCTATAAGCTCAGGCATCTCTTTATGACCAAGTCGGAAACCCTGATTCATGGCGATTTCCATACTTCCAATATGTTTGCTGATGATGAACACCTTAAGATTATTGATATGGAATACACCTTCGGTGCACCCTTCTCCTATGATCTTGGTTTTATCATTGCCAATATTATTTCCCAATATTGTTCTGCAACCTTCCGGCCATATGACAAAGAACAGGACCGTGACGAATGTCTGGCTTATCTTCTCTCTTTGATCGAAATGTTGTATGTATACTATATTGAGTTTTTCTTTGAATATTGGAATAAAGATGCTAAGATTGAATATAAGATTACTAATGGATTCAAAGAAGCTCTGGCCAAAGATATTCTCAGAGAGTGTTTCGGTTTTGCCGCCTGTGCCAATTTTTCCAGAGTCATGGGAGATATGGAAACAGCAGACTTTGATATGATTGAGGATAACGATCTTCGTACCAAAGCCAAGTTCATGTCTGCATCGATTGATGCGGTTCTTTTCAAAAACTGGCAACTTTACGAAGACATCAAGCAGCCTATTCATGATCTTGTTTCCCTGATGAGAGCGCATCGTTACGGAACAGGAATTCATAGATAATAATCAGCCAATAAAATGAGGCATTCTGCTTATTTCTTGTTAAGCAGAATGCCTTTTTTTCTGTTCGATCTATTTCTGATCTCTATTTTGATCTCTTTATCTGATCTCTTATCCTACCAGGAAAAAACATTGAATCTTGAGTTCTTATACTCCAGATCCAGAGTCCCGGATGAAATCGTATAATTATCTACATAACTATACTGATCGCCTTCCTGTCCGGGCTGGTCATCAACCAGTCTCTTTTCCGTATCAACCTTGACGGTTATTTTCCAGCAGGGTTCTTCTATTCCTCTGAAGTCATAGTACAGATCAAAACTTACGGTGCCGAGATCATCCCGCACATCTTTAAAGTTAAAAGCAGGAGCTGATGGTCCCTCCAGCCCGTTCATTCTGCACATACCGATAAAGTTTTTTATCACCTTAACATTGCCTTCAGATAATGGGATATATTTTGCCATAGTGATTTCCTCTGATTTATTCTGTTCTAAATATAAAGATTGCCCGCAAATTATTGCGAGCAATCTTCATTCGTCTGATCATTTATCCTCTACTATTTAAGTAAAGACTCTTTAATCTGCGGATGCGGACGCGGAATTACGGATGTGGATGTAACCTCTCCGCTTACTCCTAATTTTGCAAGAGTTGCGTTAACCGCATTTCTTACTGCAGATACTTCACCGGTAATGATGAAATATCCTTTTCCGCCTAATCCTCTGGCAATCCTTAAATCAACAATACCAACATTTGCTGCCTTTACAGCAGTATCAGCTGCGATAACTGCAGTCAATGCAGAGATTGTCTCAATAGCGCCAACAGCCTGAATCTCACGTGTAGCGGTTACGCCGGCAACAGCCGGAAGAACCTCTTCACGAATGTTATCAAGGATGTGAGTGTTGATCAGGTAGATACCCCCAACAAGCTCTGCTTTGCTCATGGCAGCTTTTACCGGACCAATCTGTCCACCGATGATAATCAGATACTTTCCAGGACACATTGGA
>CAMNGO010000173.1 GCA_946538445.1 uncultured Lachnospiraceae bacterium | reverse complement strand
ATTATTATCAGAAAGGGAAGATGAAGGATGGGATTACCATCCTGGCCATATTGGATGGAAGAGCCATTATTTTATCCCGTTTCCGTCTGCAGGTGGTTAGCATAGCAGTAGTAATCAGCGGAATGATTCTGTCATTGATTCTGGTTATAGCTTTCTCAGGAAAAGCCATACGCCCGGAGATTGAAAATAGCATACGCCAGGACCAGTTTATCACCAATGCCAGTCATGAACTCAAAACGCCCCTTGCCGTCATCCGGTCCAACACCGAGATGGAAGAACTGATCCGGGGTGAAAGTGAGTGGACCCAATCTACTATCCGCCAGGTTGACAGGCTGACCGGTCTGATTCAGAACCTGGTTATGATTAGCAAGGCCAGGGAGCAGGAGAACAAATCCGGCCTGTCAGAAATAGACGCCTCAGACATCGTCAAAGACGCCGTAGATACCTTCGAAGTGGTAGCGGTTCAGGATGGGAAGAAGGTGGAAAAGCAGATCGATGACAACATCCGCCTTCTGGCCGATGGCAGCGCCATCCGCCAGCTGACAACCATACTCATGGACAATGCCGCAAAATACTGTGACCAAGGGGGCGTCATCAGGGTCGCTCTCCACCAGGGCAAGAGAAACAAGGGGTTGAATCTGACCGTGTCTAACAGCTATAAAGATGGAAAGGATATAGATTACCACCGATTTTTTGACCGCTTCTACCGGGAAGAAAGCCACCATAATATCGACAAAGGAGGTTACGGAATCGGCCTCAGCATCGCTAAGACCATTTGCCAGCAATACGGAGGCCAGATCAAGGCAGACTGGAAGAACGGAGAGATCTCCTTTATATGTACCCTATATTAAAGCAAGGCCCATTCGGAGCAAGAGCCTTAGTATCATCGACATCACCAGACAGGTGGTGTCTTTTTATTTGAAGAATATACATCCCCGGATTGCTAAGAGGCGAGTGATCGGGAAAATTGGATTATGAGTGGACACCATGCCAGATCAAGCGGATAACTATGTGAATCATTGCTATTGTTCTATAAAAACAACAATATTTTATCTAAAAGAGGTGGAGCATTTTTCTAATGATGAGATAAGATATTCTTTATCTCATATCAGAGCTGATTGGAAGCGTAACGCTGTATACACTGCAAAGGCATTGCAGGAAATACACCCTAGATGGAAAAACGATAGGATTGCCCTGGAATTGGTGGAAGAGATTACTATGGTGGTTTTACAAAAGAAGAAGCAGCATTTTTGGCAATTCCAGTTTTGGTGATCACAGCTTTTATTTGAGCTATGGGGGATATGTTTCGTGGTTGCAGCAACTTAACGGATTTGGACCTTAGCTCTCTTGACACATCTAAAACAGAGGATATGCAGTATATGTCTTAGTTGAACTCGGATTCCTGGAGAAGCGGCGGGGGATCTACTATTCAGCGGCATATGAAGACACCGGACGACAGGCTGTTCGGGGACGATTCTCAATTAGCTGCCCAGGCTGAATGGAGAACCGCCCCGTTTAGCCCGGCTGTATTTTATGTACAACAGGGGCAGATAGGGACTGTGCTACAATATAGACAGTTAAGGAAAGCAATTCAAGATCCCCTTTCGTATTAAAGGCAATGAAGGCTGATCTACGATAGGCAGGCAAGCATAATAAGCACGAATTATTAGGAGGAGATATAATGAAGTGTGTAAGATGTGGTCGAGGATTTCCTGGAAGTTCGGAATTTTACCCCTTCTGCCGTGCTAAGATTAGCTTGCAATTGTTCTTCTATTACGTCAAGGTTCAGAAAAGGCGGAAAAATCAGCGGATAGTTGTTCTGCATGGATTACTTGGGTGATAGTAGTTTTGAGATCGAGATAAGCAGGAAATAGAAGAACGATGGGGGGGGTTACTCAACCGCCGGTTGAATGACAAGAAGCCGAAAGATATGCTATCATGTCACTGTTGATTGAAGCAGGAACTTCTGATTCATAGAAGTACATCAATAGACCATAAACAGCAACTGTTCTGATCGGTATGGATTGAACGGTTACAGCATAATCAAGGATCTGCAAATATTTGGAACGGGCTTGAAGTCTGTCCAATTATATGCAGATCCTTTTTGTTTTCACCCACAAAGAATTTGGAGGTACAACTATGATGAAAACTGAATACGTTAAGAAAAACCGTGAAGACCGTCAGAAAGCAGTAGCTTACATGCTTTACATGCTTGCAGGCAGCTACTTTAACCGCTGTAAGTGCCAGTCCGGTACCATGGAGAAGTACCTGCTTCTCTACTATCTGGAGATGCCCCGGGGCCGGCAGCTCAAGGATGAGGAGAGAATCCTCCGGGTCATCGAAAAGGTGATTGGCTCCAAAGAAGGCCTCTATGAAGACCTCCATTCGGAGGTGACCATCCGAAAGATTAAAGACTGCTATCTGCTCTGGTTCAGAACCTGGGTCGATGATATCTACATCGCCGTCAAGCCGGATGGCCGGTTCCGCATCAGGCTCCAGAGCCAGTCCTGAAAAAGGGGGAGGGGGCATCCCCTCCCTGAAATTCAGGATTACAGAACTGAGATGGGAATATGATAAGGTATAGGTATAAAGGCGTATCATATTCAAATAAACAAAGGATAAGAAGGAGGAAATGTGTATGAACAAACAAAGCAGATTGACACAAGTGATATCAGTACTGGCGATAGTTCTTTCACTTTTGCTTGCTCCTGTTTCCTCGGTCAAAACCATGGCAGCAGGGTTCGATAGCTTGAGTGCTAAGGAAAAGGACAGCAGCTATGGCTTCTTTGTATGGCTATCAGAAAATGCGGCTAAGGCCGAAGACCGAAAGGATGCGGAGGCAGCTGCTCAGATCCTGAAGAACCAGGTAAGTGATGCCTACAAAAAGGAAGTCATGAATGATGGTCACATCATAGGGGGCAGCGGCAACGTTACTTATAATGACCTTATCAATGCTACCAAGCTGGGGGAAGAAAATGATGCCACAAGCCTGGACTGTCTGAGAGATGCCGTGAGTTTTGTCACCTTGGGCAACCAATACCGGGCAAAAGAGAACCTGGCACCCCTTAAGATATCCAGCGCCTTGATGGCCATGTCTGAGCTGGATGCCAATATCCAGAACTACCCGGAGTTTTGGGGACATCCTTCTCAATTCAAGGCCCTTGAGAACCTCGCATATCGGAGACTTGGCGGCTCCTGGAAATATGGAAAGTTTGATGGAGTAAGCGATGATCCTTTTGAAGGATGGTATACCCAGGAGAAAAAATACTATGATGCGGGCAATACTAACAAAGCAGGCCACTATATGACCATGACAGACCGTCAGGGTAAAATGCTTATCACAGGCTTGGGCGTGCGTTACCGTCTTGTTAATAGCAGCCTCCAGGCAAGCGATGATAAGTATTATGATGTAGTATATAAAGATAAGTATTACAGCCAGCACTATTCCACCAGAGATACCATGTATAACATAGGTAATGGATTTGCACCGGAAGAATACCTGGCTTATCTGGACCAGTACCAATGCTATGCGGTGGGTCACAAGCTGACAGAAACCAAGGGAAAGGATGCAAGCTGCACCGAAGCCGGAACCATGACCTACTATACATGCAGTGTCTGTAAGAAGAGATTCTCTGACAAAGAGGGAAAAACGGAGGTTCATGATATTACCATCCCGGCCAAAGGGCATCAGTGGAACAAGGACTACACGACCGACAAAGAAGCAAGCTGTAAGGAAGAAGGAGAAGAATCCATCCACTGCAGCGTCTGTGACGCCGTAAAAGAAGGCAGCGCAAGAGCCATCGAAAAGAAGGCTCATGAATATGGCGAGTGGAAGACCACTAAGGAAGCAGGCTGCCTGACCGAAGGAAGCCAGGAAAAGAAGTGCATCCATTGTGAGGATACCATAAGCGAAACCATCCCGGCCAAAGGGCACCAATGGAACAAGACATACACGACTGATAAGGAAGCAAGCTGCGCAGAAGAAGGCGAAGAATCCATCCACTGCAGTGTCTGCGACGCCGTAAAAGAAGGCAGCGCAAGAGCCATCGAAAAGAAGGCCCATGAGTATGGTCAGTGGAAGACCATTACTGACCCCACTTATGATCAGGCAGGCCTCAGAAGAAGAACATGCAACTACTGTGATTCCTACGAAGAAGAGGAAATACCTGTTCTTGATAAACCGGAACCCACAGATCCCGTGGAAGAAGATCCTGCAGAAGATAAGCCTGTTTCCGGTAACAGCGAAGCAGAAAAACCGGCAGAGAATCTGCCCCAGACAGTCACCACGGACATCGCGCCCAACAAGCCGGTAGCAAAAGAAGCCGTAGAAAAGCTGATCCGGAACCAGAAGTCAGACGCAGACCCCAAAGGAAGCAGCTTTGGCCTCCTGAGCGCCAAAGGAACTGCCCAGTCCAAGCAGTCCATCCGGGTAACATGGAACCGGGTAAAAGGCGCATCTGGATACATCGTTTATGGCAATGCCTGCGGAGCACACAACACATATAAGAAGATACGCCAGACATCGGGAACATCCTACACTCAGGGCAAGCTGAAGAAAGGTACCTACTACAAGTATCT
>CAMNGO010000172.1 GCA_946538445.1 uncultured Lachnospiraceae bacterium | reverse complement strand
GCCTCATTTGCTGAGGCGTCGCTTTTTTTATTATTGAATCCATTCGCAAAATTTCCAAGCCCTTATATGAAACCAATTCATTTCATCAAGCCAATACGGCGGAAAGGGCTTAGACATGGAAAAGATAAGAGAAATCACAGCAGAGAACATCGGGGCAAATATCAGAAGACTACGCGTGGAGCACGGAGAAACCCAGCAGCAGTTAGGAGAGTTCCTGGGATACGGACCATCTACCATCGCCAACTATGAGAGCGGTTACCGCCTCCCGGACCTGGAGACCTTCTTCAGGATTGCATTCCACTACCAGGCAGTTCTGGAGGACTTTGTGGTTCCCCTGTAAAGCAGGGGAACTACGGTATGTTCACGAATCGTGAATACGCGGTCTGAAAAATAAGACTATACTCTAGACAGAGATTGAAAGAGCAGGAGGAAACAATTATGAAGAAAAAAGTGATTATCGTTATAGTAGTATTGGCAATCTTTGCCATGATGGGAAGAGGGAGAGATAAAGGCAGTGAAACTGTGGTGAAAAATGAGACGGTGCAAAATGAAGTAACCCCAACGACGGAGGCACCCTCCACAACAGAAGCACCGGCTACGACGGAAATGACTCCCACCACAGAAGTGATGGAGGAAGAACCTTCAACAGAGAAAAAGAAGGAAACGAATAAAGAATCATCCGAGGATAAAGTATCCCCGGACTTTAAGAAAGCCATGGACAGTTATGAAGCCTTCTTTGATGAGTACGTGGAATTCATGAATAACTATGCTGATTCAGATGATGCCTTAGGCATGCTGGCAGATTACAGCGATTACATGACAAAATATGCGGATACCATGGAAAAGATGGATGCCATTGACTCGGAAGAACTCTCGGCAGCAGACTATGCTTATTACATTGAGGTGACTGCGAGGATACAGAAGAAGCTTCTGGAAGTGAGCTACTGAGACTGAATTGCTTTAGAAAAATATAAGCATACCTGGATTGTCATTAGTCCGGGTATGCTTTTTATATCTGTGGTAGATTGACAAGGTTTTTTGGGAAAACTATAATTAAGGCGACTATAGAGTGAACAAAAAGGACCGTAGGATTATGTCAGAAAAAACCACCGGGTCCAAACTTTGGACCAGAGATTTTACAATTATAACAGCGGGCAGCGTCATCTCCATGTTTGGCAATGCCATGTCCGGCTTTGCCATGAGCCTGATGGTTTTGGACATCTCCAAGTCCACCTTTCTATTTTCCATCTACATCGCCATGTATACCTTGCCCCAGCTGATCATGCCGGTGGTATCCGGGGCGGTACTGGACCGTTTTTCCAGAAAGAAAGCCATCTACAGTCTGGATTTTCTGTCATCATTTTTATATGTGATCATGGCAGGAATCCTTGCCACCGGATGGTTTTCCTTCCCTGTTTTCGCCATATACTGCTTTATCCTCGGGTCGATAGAGAGTATCTATATGGTGGCTTATGAGAGCTTTTACCCCCTGCTGATCAGCGAGGGGAATTACCAGAAGGCCTATTCCGTAGCCAGCGTTCTGGAAACGTTATCCGCTGTCATGGTCCCGGCCGCAACCTTCTTCTATCATCTGGTGGGCCTGGCACCGCTGCTGGCTATTAACGGAGTATGTTTTTTTATCGCAGCTCTTCTGGAGACCAGAATTACTGCCGAGGAAGAATATATCGACTTACAAAAAGCCAGCCGGAGGGCAGACCAGCATCCTGTCCGTCAGGTGATGGATGATACGAGAGAGGGATTTGCGTATCTGGCCAGTGAGAAAGGGCTCCTGGCTGTTGCTATCTATTTTGCCTTTTCCGCTATCTGTGGAGGCGTCTCATCCGTCATTACCCTCCCTTACTTTAAAAACACTTTTCCGAATGGGGAGTACTGGTTCATGGCTGTCATGGCCTTTATGCTGATCGGGCGGGCCGTGGGAGGAATGATCCATTACAGAAAAGAGATTCCCTCCAGATACCGTTATGGAATTGCCCTTGCTGTGTATATCATCATTTCCTTATGCGAGGGCTTCTATCTATTCTGCCCCATCCCAGTTATGATGATTCTATGCTTCATCAATGGTCTGGGGGGTGTTACCAGTTACACGATCCGAATCTCCGCCACACAAAGCTATGTGCCGGACGAGAGGAAAGGCCGCTTTAACGGAGCCTTTAACATGCTTTTCACCCTGGGAGCCCTGATTGGGGAATTCCTGGCTGGAAGCCTGACCATTTTCATGAACGAAAGAATGGTCCTCATGGGTTCCATGCTTCTATGTGCTCTGGCAGCTGTCATCTTCATAGGCGGAGGAAAGGAACATGTATCCAGGATATACAATATGACGGAAGGCATTCCAAAAAATCCATAAAAACAGATCGCCCATTCATGACAGAATGAGCGATTATTGTTTACTATGATGCTACTATTATTCAAAAGCCGGGCCCAGCACATTTTCCATGAAGTAGGGCAGCTGTTTTTGCCACCAGGGCCAGTCATGGTTCACATCGTAACCCCAGAAATCCGCCCAGTGGGGGACATTCAAAGCCGTGAGGATACGGTCGAGATTAGCTGAGTCGATTCTCATCTTATCTTCCCATGCACCCTGGCCACAGCAGAAGATGATATTTCCCTGTCGATAGAGATCAACCCAGGGATGATCCTCCGGCATATTTGCCAGGAAATGAACCGGTGAATTGTTGTATACGATATCATCCATGTAGTCGCCGAAGAAGTATAAGGCATCAAATACTCCGCTTAATGAGATCATGGTATCGAACATATCCGGTCGTCTGAAATAGAATACCCCTGCGTGAAGTCCGCCCATACTGCATCCTGTGACCATGGCTTTATCCCCGAAGGTAAGATACTCGGGAACAAGTTCGTCCACCACATAGTGGAACCATCGTTCCTGCATCTCTGCCCGGTACCTTGGGTCTGCATCGAAATTAGCCCAGGACTCCTCGTCAATGCTGTCAACACATATGATTCTCAGCTTGCCCGCCTCGATCCATGGACGGACCGACTCCACCATACCGAAATCCCGAAAATCCCAGGTATGGCCATTCTGAGGGGCGAAAGCCAGACATAACTTGCCGGCATGGCCAAATACCGCATGGCCCATGTCACGTTCTAAACATTCACTGTATCTTACTTCATATCTTTCTTCCATGATTATTCAGCTCTCTTTTCTACGAAATCCGCAAATTCCCATATTTCCTTCTCATCTGAGATGACAGGTGAATACATCTCATTGCCCATAGCTCCGGAAAGCACATCCGGCATACGCTCGGCCATAACCATACGGTCACCATATTTCTCCATAATCTCTTCATGGGAGTGAACATAATTATGGATATCCTTCTTAGAGGCATAGACACAGAATTTGTCCTCAGCCGGATCCGGTAGAAGACGTGTGTCATTAGTGACCATGTCAGCGTACATCTGATATACATCTGTGGAATGTGCGAAATCCATCATATCCGGGGTATATCCGCCAGCCGGTCTCATATTGACTTCCAGGCCCACGAAATCACCGATTTCACCGAGATTGTGTCTGGCCTGTGTCAGGCGGAAGAATTCAAAATGAACGAATCTGTTCCGAACCTTAAATGCCTTTAAAGCCCGACGACCGTAATCCTGAAGCTGCTCAGGAACAGTGGCGTTAACATAGTAGGTCATCTCAAGGCCTTTATTTACCATATCAGCAACGGAAGGCGGGAACCAGCAGGAAGACTCGAAAAGCGGTTCGCTGTTGGAATCACAGATGGCGTCATAGGAATAGATATTTCCAAAGACGAATTCTTCCATCACATAAGGAACCTGGGGTTTATTGTTAAAGAAAGCCTCCAGATCCTGGTCATTTTCTAATTTCCAGGTATCTGCCGCACCGACACCGATATCAGGCTTAACAATCACCGGATAGCCGCCGATTTCAGCCAGGAAGGCCTTAGCCGCATCGATGTCTGTCACCTTATGATTACGCGCTGTGGGGATGCCTGCCTCGTGGTAAACCGGCTTCATGGCTGATTTACTCTTCCAGAGAGCAAGTTCCTCCGGCTGAACACCTGTGGTGATGTTAAAATCTTTTCTCAGCTGAGCGTCCTGCTCAAGCCAGTACTCATTGTTGGACTCAAGCCAGTCAATCTTGCCATACTTAAAGGCGAAGAAAGCCACAGCACGGTACATGCTGTCATAGTTTTCCATGCTGTCCACTTTATAATACTCGGTCAGCGCGCCCTTCAGCTCATTTGCAAGATCATCATAAGGACAGTCGCCGATGCCGAGGACATTGGCTCCATTTCTCTTAAGACAGTCGCAGAAATGCCAATAGGTATGTGGAAAATTTGGTGATATAAATATAAAATTCATAGGGAGCTCCTTTCCTTCCCGATAATAATTACATAAATCGCAGATATATTAATCCTACCACACTGGGAGTGAAATATAAATATTTTTTGACGCATATTTATGAAATGCATTCAAGACATTTTTTGTGCGGCAGATATACGGTTGTCGTGGTACCCTGAATCATGAACAAACTTGGAACCAGACCGAAAAATAAGAAAACAAAGCCCCTTTAA
>CAMNGO010000171.1 GCA_946538445.1 uncultured Lachnospiraceae bacterium | reverse complement strand
TGACGGGAACATTCTCGGGCCAAAGATCCTGGGAGATTCCACAGGTCTCTCTCCTTTCTGGGTCATTTTTGCCATCGTTTTAGGCAGCGGTTTATTTGGTGTTATCGGCATGATTATCGGTGTTCCTGCTTTTGCTGTTGTCTACTATCTGGCAAAGAGATATATCTATTACCATCTGAATAAACGGCTTGCTGCCGAGGCGGCTGTGACAGACGGGGAAAGCGGGGTGGACGGATGAGAAAAGAAATCGCGCAGGTCATCAAACGGGACCGGGTTATGGAGCTTGTCTATGGCAACAACTCCTGTCCGAAAGATATCCTGGGCCGACATTCAGTCAACAACGGACAGGTGATATCTGCCTATCATCCGGATGCAATACAGATGACCCTGATTGACAGACGCGGAAAACGGTATGAGATGGACCGGGTGGAACAGCTGTCCCTGTTCTCCGTATTTATCCCTGACCGTCAGCTGTTGAATTATAAGATTGATATGCTGTTTCCTGACGGGAACCATTTCATATCGGAGGATCCCTACAGCTTTCCTTCCATGATTACTGAGCAGGAAGAAAAGTTATTTGCCCAGGGAGTATGGACAGACTGTTATCTGAAACTGGGGGCGCACTCCATGACAATCCGTGGAGTGAAAGGAGTCTTTTTTGCCGTGTGGGCACCGAATGCCAGACGGGTGAGTGTGGTGGGAGATTTCAACTACTGGAATGGTATGATCTATCCGATGCACCGTCTCTCCCACTCGGGGATTTTTGAATTATTTATCCCCGGTGTCACGGAAAAGCAGCTCTATCGTTTCGAGGTGAAGACCTGGGAACATGGTATCGTTCAGAAGGTGGATCCTTTCGGAAATATCAATATAGACGGGAATGGAGATACATCTATAATATTAGATATGAAGGAAGTCCGCTGGGATGATGACCAGTGGATGAGGAGACGCAAATGTACTGACTGGAAACAAAGCCCCTTTTCCGTATGTGACAGAGAGCTGAATGATCATTTCCAGGAGGAATTTCTGGAACATGGTTGTTTCACCCACGTTCTTTTGAAAGCTCCGGATTTCTGTCATGGCTTGCGGGGCAGCATCCGGGAGTGGATCAATTCTCTTCACAAAAGGGGGATCGGTGTTATACTGCAGACGTCTCTCGGATGGTTCCGGGATGAGGAGAACGAGCTGAAAAGCTTTGACGGAACACAGCTTTTCGACCATCCGGATGACAGGATCCGTTTTGACCATGAGAGGGGAATGGTACGTTTCCGGCATGACAAGAAAGAGGTGGTCAACTACATCACCTCAAGACTCATTTTCTGGATAAGAGAGTACCATATCGATGGTTTTCTCCTGGAGGGTATGACTGACATGATCTACCCCAGGACGGACCGGGATCCGGACAGATACCACAGGGAGTATGAATTCTTCCAGAATGATTCGGTGGAGTTTTTAAACCATGTGATTGTTGCCGTTAAAAAAGAAGATTTCAGCGTACTTATGATCGGGGACGAGAAACAGGAAGTGGAACTCAGATACATGGAACTTCTGTCACAGATTACCTCCTTTGATGCCTTCATCAATTACAGTATCCCGGATAATCTTGGGAAATATATCGCTGATTACCGGGAGAGACCGGGGGAAGAATATCACAGACTAACCCTCCCGCTCATGAAAAACAGCGTGGGGAATTCTTTGTTAAACCTCGCATATGACGAGGAGGAGGGATCAGAACGGTCATTTCTTGACAAGGTGACTCCAAACGAATATGATAGATTATCATGGAGAAAGCTGATGATCGGATATATGCTGGGGGTGCCCGGGAGCAAACGATGGTCCTGGAAGAAACTGGAGTCGGCACCGATTCAGCATTATCTGAGAAATATACTGCAGATCTATATGAGCCATGGCTGCATGTATCGTCAGCAGCCATCCGGTTCCTCCTTTTCATGGATCAATGGGATGGACTCCTGCAACAGGGTGATGAGTTTCATCCGACGTTCTTCCGGCGGAGGAAAGAATCTGCTCTTCCTTTGTAACTTCGGGGAAAACAAGGTACGGGGTTACCATGTGGGCGTTCCGAAAGCAGGGGCATACCGGATGCTGATCAACTCTGCATGGGAGGAGTTCGGAGGGTCTCTAAGGAAGGATGAGGTCGTGCTGGAGGCAGCTCCCCAGGAGTGGGATCTGCAGCCGTATTCCCTCAGGGTAACGGTCCTGGGCCTGTCTGTGATCGTTTTTGAATACTGATGAAAATATACACATAGAAAGAGGTAACAAGATGAAAGATGATTGTATTTTTTGTAAGATAGCTGCAGGGAAGATTCCTTCTTCCACCATATACGAGGACAGCCATTTCAGGGTATTTCTTGATATCAATCCGGTGACCAAGGGACATTGCCTGATCGTGCCGAAAGAGCATTTTGCCAACATCTATGAGCTGGATGCGGAGACGGCAGGCAAGGTTTTCACCCTGGCCACCCTCATATCCAGAGCCCTGAAGAAGGTGTTAAAATGTGATGGTCTGAATGTGATACAGAACAATGAACTGCTTGCAGGTCAGTCTGTATTCCATTTCCATATGCATCTGATTCCCCGCTATAAAGGGGATGGCCTCAATTTCCTGGCCGAACAGGGCCCGGGAGATCTGGAGGAAATCGGCAAGATCAGAGATCTTCTGAGAGAAGAATTGCAATAAGGAAAGAAGGATAGAGTATGGGCAAGATTGATTTTAAACCGGGAAATATGTTATATCCGCTCCCCGCAGTGCTGGTGACCACCAGAGGCAGTGACGGGAAGGATAATATTATTACGGTCGCCTGGACCGGTACCGTGTGCACCAATCCGCCCATGCTCTATATTTCTGTCCGGCCTGAGCGTCATTCCTATCAGGCATTGAAAGAGACTGGGGAATTTGTCGTAAATCTCACCACCGAATCCATGGCGAAAGATACGGATTTTTGTGGCGTGAGATCCGGCCGGGACCTGGATAAGTTCGACAGGACCGGCTTGCACAAAGGCAAGGCTTCCATAGTCCGGGCACCGATCATATTGGAGAGCCCGGTCAATATCGAGTGCAGGGTGAAGGAAGAAATCCCTCTTGGTTCCCATACTATGTTTCTGGCTGATGTGGTACACGTGACGGTGGAGGATGCATATATGGATCAGAAGGGAAGCTTCCGGCTGGAGATGGCGGATCCCATCGTTTATTGTCATGGTAGCTACCACACCATAGGCAAAGCTTTGGGAAACTTCGGCTACTCCGTTCGAAAACAGAGGAAAAATAGAAAAAGCAGGACAAAAAATTAGAATTATTAACACTATTTTCTGATGAATCAGGAATTATCAATTTACAAACAAGGTTTCCTTTGCTATAATAAATTAGTTTGATTTCTTTAGTATTGGTGTGTATCAGATTACCGGGCTCAAATGGCCGGATAATCTGTGCGATGAGGAATATATTTTCATCCCGGGAGGCTCATGGATTCCTGGGATAATCATATCAGTTTACAATTTCCGGATATTTCTTATCGCCCATGTTTTATATAGATTTTTGAGGTGGATAATGGAGCGTTATATTATAAAAGGCGGAAAGCCGCTGGCGGGAGAAGTGGTAATCGGGGGAGCGAAAAATGCAGCCCTTGGAATACTGGCAGCTGCAGTTATGACAGATGGCATATGCACTATTGACAATATGCCGAATGTGCGGGATATCAATGTTCTCCTGCAGGCGATTCAGGAGATCGGTGCTACCGTAAACCGGAAAAGCCCAAATGAAGTGGAGATCAGTGGAAAAGGAATCAATCCAGAAGATCTCACCGTGGACAATGAATTCATTCGAAAAATCAGAGCCGGTTATTATCTGATCGGTGCTCTTTTAGGACGATATAAGAAGGCAAAAGTAGTTCTTCCCGGCGGGTGTGAGATCGGGGCCCGCCCCATTGATCAGCATATCAAAGGCTTCCGTGCCCTCGGGGCCAAGGTTGTGATCGAGCAGGGGATGATCATTGCTGAAGCAGAGGTTCTCAAGGGGAATCACATTTATCTGGATGTGGTTTCCGTCGGGGCAACCATCAACATCATGATCGCCGCTTCCATGGCTGTGGGGAACACCATAATCGAGAATGCTGCCAAGGAACCTCACATCGTTGATGTGGCGAACTTCCTAAACAGTATGGGGGCCAACATCAAAGGCGCCGGTACGGATGTGATCCGTATCAGAGGAGTGGAAGCTTTTCACAATACAGAATACTCCATCATCCCGGACCAGATTGAAGCAGGAACATTTATGATGGCAGCCGCTGCCACCAGAGGCGATGTCATCGTCAAGAATATCATACCGAAACACATGGAAGCCATCTCCGCCAAACTTCTGGAGATCGGCGCAGAAGTGACCGAGTCGGATGATGCCATCCGTGTCAAGGCGGACCACCGGCTTAAACATACTCAGATCAAAACCCTTCCTTACCCGGGCTTTCCCACGGATATGCAGCCGCAGATGGCTGTCACCCTGGGCTTGTCCACAGGAACCAGCATGATCGTGGAGAGTATTTTTTAGAATCGTTTCCGATATGTGGAAGAA
>CAMNGO010000170.1 GCA_946538445.1 uncultured Lachnospiraceae bacterium | reverse complement strand
GCAGTCATCCTGGTAAGCGGATTAGGTTTCTCCCAGGGGATTACCTTCACAGTTGCAGGAACCAGCATTACTCTTACAAGTCTGGCAATTGCAGCGCTTGCCGGTGTGATTCTGAATGCCATACTTCCCGGAAATGAGTACGAATTCGGAAAGAATCCAAGGGGAGACATCAGCAGGGGAATAGGAATCAATCCTCAGAATTCAGATAAGAAAAACAAGAAATAAAAGGTACGTGATCTTTATCCATCCACAATGCCTCTTCGTATAAAATAATATAAGAAGAATCGGAAAAAGGAGGTTTAATAAAATGAAAAGAAAAATCCCTACAATTTTTGCAGCAATGTTTATTTTGATCCTTGCCTTCTCCATGGTAGCCTGTGGAAAGAAGAGCGGCAACTCTCTGACCGGGACCTGGGAGTATAACGAGGATGGTATTAAAGCTGTATACGTCTTCGAAGAGGACGGAACAGGTACCTATACGATGGATACCGGTGAAAGCATCACTTATAAGATGAAATACGAAACAAAAGACAATCATCTCCTTGTCTCCTACGTTGACAACGATGTATTTGATGAGACTGATGTATTTGATTCCGAGTATACACTCAAAGATGATAATACTTTAATCATCAAAGATTCCTTCGGTACAGAGATGACCTTTGTTAAAAAGTAATCCGGATCTTTAAAAAGAGCAGGCTTCCTTGATTGGAATCCTGCTCTTATCTTTTATGGCTCATTTTTGTTTTTTTCTTACTCTTCACCCGTAAGATATACAGTACGATAGTTGTGTCCGGTTGCCGGCAGAAACTTTTCCATCACATCACTTGTTCTCAGCTTTAAGCTGGATGTACAGACACAGGGATGACATCCCAGATATTCATCCTTCAGGACATCTTCGTCGATCAGAAGCTGCACTACATGATCCTTGTCATTCATCAGCCCCATGATACTGACTGCCCCCGGTTCGATATCCAGATAAGCGTGCATGGCCTCAGCATCCGCAAAAGAAAGTCGTGCGGAATTGATCTGTTTTGACAGTTCCTTGGTTTTGAACTTCTTGTCTCCCGGCATCATAAGCAGATAAAACTTTGTCTTCTGCCTGTTGCACAGAAAGAGATTCTTACATATGATCACTTCCAGCACAGCATCAATCTCATTGCATGCTTCCATGTTGTCCGCCCGCTCATGGTCGGTACGCATATATTCAATTCCAAGGCTGTCCAGGAAATCGTATGTCCGTACTTCCCTGGGCAGTCTGCCTTCTGTCTCTTCCGGTCTTCCGTGATATAATTCCATTTTTTAACCTCTTTCTCAAGATTGACCTCTGATTTTATAATCAGACCAGCCTCGCATTCGCTGTGTATTTTGGATGGTATTTGATTCTCACCTGCTGTCCTTCCTGAAGGTCCGGACCCGGGTTTGAAAGGATCCCTTCCACCTCTGTCCCATCCTCTGTGTAATAGGTTACATATACGTTTATATCGATATCATCTGCTGATCCATCGTCAACGATGCGGGTTACAACAGCGTCCGCCTCAATTCCTTCTTCTATAATTTCTTTTTTTATTTTGCGACTGAACAGCATACCGGCGGCAATCACCATCAGGAACACTACCCACACTATAATTCCTTTATCCATAATACTCCTCCTGTCTATTCTACATCAAAATCATAGTTTCCTTGATATTTCCTGAAAGCTGCACTTCCCTTCGATATAGTCCTGGAAAACCGTCGAAGGATCCCTTCCTTTAAAAATTTTACACAGGCCACAGGAATCACAATCAGAAATACATCGGAACATATTTTGTATCGCCTTCTGTCTATCTTCTTTTGTTGATTTCTCTATATCAGGTGCCTTCATGACAATCTCCTTCCACTACCTGTACAAAAACACTTAAAGAGAAACGACTTCATATACTGGGCTAAATCAACATTTTCCCCGAGGGATCCGATATGAAGGGGCCGGGCAGTGGCTTCCTGTCGCGTCGTTCCCCGAAATAATCCCTGTCGAAGCAGATAGACGACCCATCCGATGCTTCAAATCTCTGTTCCGGTTCAAAGGCCTCTCCAAGCAAATCGGTATCCACCACAATGCAGGTAAAGTCTCTCAGCAGTTCATAGAGGTTCGTATGCAGACAGGGTTTGTTATCTCCTGTAAGTTCAATACGCACCTTGCTGTTTTCATCCACAATAAATGCGTTTTTCTCCCTGTTCCAGGCAATGGCGCCGTTGAAGTAAGCATTACCGTCTACCCAGACAGGCAGATGCCCTTCATGGGCTTTCTCCAGCCCAGCCATATCAGGTCTTGTCGAGAAATCAAACTGACTGATCCATTCCTCATAGTCAGGATACTCGTCAAATACCCAGGTACCGGTCCGGCGATTCTCTTTCTCGATCAGATCACGGGAATCCGAGATGATCACAAAATCATCCTCCGGCCACCGCTGCACAAAGATATTATTGTAAATGCGGTCGTCTCCATGAAGGATCGTCATGAATCCCATCACCTCGGTACGATGGGGGATGTGGTAGGGAGTGTAGCGGGGACCGGTTCCGCCCCCCACACAGGTAAAGGCACCACAGATCAGGTTATGTACCAGGGCGACACCCTGTGTGGCAAAACGGAGACTCACATCCGAGAGCAGGATATTATTATCAATCAGTGTAGGCCCATGGCTTACTTCTACGAAGATATCCTGGCTCATCATGCCGCCTTTCAGCTGCTGAGCCCCCTCCGGGCGCTGATTATCATGGAGGAGATTACCGGTGATTCTTGTCCCCTGGGCTTCCCAGTCACACCAGATACCCATGGTGCAATGATGAATATGGTTCCGGCGCATCATCACATCGATGGCAGCGTGCATCTTAATACCTGCAATCTCTGCCCCACCCAGCTCCATCATATTGTTGATGTGATGGATATGATTCTCTTCTATGGTGCTGAATACTCCGCCCATACGACCTATGATGCCGCCTTGCTGACAGTGGTGGATATCGCAACGACGGATAATATGGCTTCCTATCTTCTCTTTGAGCCAACCGGGGCACTGTCCTCTGCAGACTGCATCCCTCTCCATCTGGGTCGGGCTCTTAACCTGTCTGTATGTAAAATAATTATCGTTATCCGGGTCCAGGTACCTCCCAAGGCTGATCCCTGCACAGCGGCTGTTGACGATCTCGCAGTCTTCTATGATCCATCCTTTGCTCCAGTGGGGTCCGATCATTCCATCCTGATAAGCCGCCGGCGGTGCCCAGGTGGTGGCCGCCTTTTCAATCTTAAAGCCGCTTACCGTAATGTAGCCCTTTCCCGTCTCGGAGGGCATAAAGCATTCCCTGCGTACGTTGATCTCCACATTCTCCGCATTGGGGTCTGACCCCTGGAAGTTCGCATAGAGTATCGTCTCATCTTTTTCTTCGTCCTGTTGGGTAAACCATTTATAGATGGACAGCTCCGGCTCCCAGGAGTGGGGATAAACCGCGCCTGCTATACATTCCTCCAGTGTGTCCGTCTCATACAATGCCATGTCATTCAGATAGACACATCCTGTGTGTTTGAGGTTTTTCGCAAAATACCAGTCTCCAAAGACAAATGTGGTATAGGGATTATATTCGCCAAAGATGTGATTGGGAATCCTCACTGTCCAGATCCCTTTCTCCGTCTTCTCCCATCCCTTCACAATCTCGGCACCGGTGATAATGGCTTCCTTATTATTTGTACTCCTATAAGTGATGCGCTGATCCTCGGTCCCGCCAAAAGCCGGATCCACATACTCACGGTAGATTCCCGGCTCCACCATAACAAAATCCCCCGGCTGCGCTATTTCTGCCGCCTGGCTTATTCTACTGAATGGGTGTTCTTTGGAACCATCACCATTGGTTTCTGCTGCTGCATTAACAAAGATTTTCATAATAATTGTGCTCCATACTTATTCTAATCTATTTACAGTGTTTCATTAACCAGACGAATGCCTTTGCCGTCCGCAGATCCGGATTCTTAAAATGATTTCCCTTGTTCCACTCCAGGATACAGTCAATCCCGGAATCAGTCAGTATAGTATGGGCTTCCCTGATTGCATTGCCCACCTGGGACATGACCGGATTTCTTGTTCTTTCTTCCCGGTCTCCCAGACTAAGATAGACGGCTTCGGCATGGATTACATTTTCCATCATATATTTCGTGAAATGGGGGAACCAGATGGATGGCGAGGCTGCCGCAATCCCTTGAAAACAGTCTGTCTGACAGCCTGCCCAGAGGGCAAATAAGCCGGCTAAAGAGTATCCCCCCAAGAACGTTCTCTTTATTTTCTGATTCTTCATGTCTTTCCGGTCGGGGAGTACATTTTCCAGAATATACTTAAGTGTGCCAACTGCCTCATCTCCGAAATCTTCCTTTCCGAAGACGGCCGGAGTCTTCCAGGGAGACAGGTCACTATTCCAACGATTTACTTTAACCGCCTTCAGACTGAAATCCTGATCTCCGGATAGTTCCCGGATATAAGACAATTCATTTTCCATTCCTTCCAGATCATGATCATCCACCATCTGGATAAGCAGTGTATCTGCTTCATGATTCCCGTATGTT
>CAMNGO010000169.1 GCA_946538445.1 uncultured Lachnospiraceae bacterium | reverse complement strand
TCAGGATGAAAAGTAATAAGAAGGTCAAATGTAAAGTTAAAGTCTTTGTCGGTAAAAGGATTAGGAAATTTCAGTTTGTCAGAAAACCGACTACCTTACCGCAGGGAAGTACTTACCAGATGATCGTGACGGCGCTGCCTTACAATGCAGTGAATAAGCACTTGGAATGGTCTTCATCTGACCCGGATGTGGCAACGGTGAATCCGACCGGCCTTGTGACGGCCATCAAACCCGGTGAGGCTGCTATTACCGTGGAAGCCAGTGACGGAAGCAATACAAAGCTTTCTTGTAATGTCAAGGTGCTACCGAGGATTTCTTCCATCAAGATTGCGTATGCCTTCCAATACCCTTATGTGGAGAAGGGAGGATCGATTCGTCTTAAGTCAACGGTAACACCGAATAATACCGGACAGAAAATCATCTGGGTATCCAGCAAACCGGATATCGCTAAAGTGGACTCCAACGGCAATGTCACCGGCCTGAAAGAAGGGATAGCTTCCGTCTATGCCATGACGGAAGACGGACGAGTGAAGAGTAATACCATTGATGTTAACGTTACTACTCTTGACAGGACGAAACTGGAGGTGATTGCCCATAGAGGTTATATGGGTGTCGCCCCTGAGAATTCCAGACCTGCATTTAAGTTGGCGACCATGAATAATTTTGATGGAATTGAGTGCGATATTTTCCGTACCTCAGATGGGTTCTTTGTGGTGCAGCATGACAATAATCTGCAGAGATTATTCGGAAGAGATATTCTTATTTCCGAGTCGACTTATGATGATATCAAGGATCTGAAGTACACCAGCGGCAACCGGATTGATAACTATCCGAATGAGAATATCCTGAAGATTGAGAGCTACATGGCAATTTTGGCACACTCGGATAAGAGGGCAGTAATCGAGTTGAAACAGTCCTATGGCCAGGAGGAGATGAACCGGTTATTTGATCTCATTTCTTCCTATGGGATCAATGACAGAGTGGACATTATCTCCACCCTCCCACTGGCCTTGTCGGAGATGGAAAATGCTTTGGAGACCTATGCCAGCAGGCATGATGGCGCCACGGTGGAGGCTCCGAAGTTTGTTTATGTTATGATGAATCCGAAGGATATCTGTGAAGTCGGGAATGTCGCCCATTATCAATATGCTATAGACCATGGATATGATATCAATTGTCATTACACTTATATAACCAAAGATGTCGTGGATGCCGTGCATAAGGCTGGTCTGAAGGTGTGGATATTCACGGTAGATAACTTCTCATTGGCATGTCATTATGTGTATGATCTGCACGTGGACTGTATCACTGCGGCCTATCCGTTGTATCATTAAGATATTGGTTAAGAGAAAAGAGATTTTCAGCACATTTGCTGAGAAAGAAAAGGGATGTCAGGAACATCCCTTTTTTATTGTCATTATTTGTTGATTTATGACACAGAATCAACAACTCAATGTTGACAAATCACGGAATGAAGTGTATCATTTTACATTGGTTAGTTATATATCAAAGTTATGAAGAAAGGAATACATATGAATGTCGCAGTAGTGCTAGCGGGTGGGGTAGGCAGCCGTATGGGTGCCGATATCCCGAAGCAGTATATCGAGATAAAAGGAAAACCAATCATCGCCTATACATTACAGCGGTTTCAGGATTCTCCTTCCATCGATTATATCGAGGTGGTATGCGCCCAGGAGTGGAAAGACCATGTGCGTGAGATCGGGGAACGTTATGGGATCGATAAACTACGATGGATCACCATAGGCGGGGCTACCTGCCAGGATTCCATCCGAAACGGAATCTTTGCCTTAAAGGATGAACTGTCGGATGACGATATCTTTCTGATCCATATGAGTGTGAGCCCGATGGTCTCCCAGGAGAATATACGTACCGGGATTGAGACATGCCAGGAGAAGGGAAATGCTTTCGCGGCGCTCCCCTGTCTGTTCTGTATGTGCAAGAAAGTGAATGATGAGTGGTCCGATCAGAACGCTTATAAAGAAGATTATGTCCAGCTGAACATGCCTTGGATCATGAAGTATGGAACAATCTGTCATCTTTATCAGGAGGCGTTGGAGAACGGAAAAGGAGCAGAGGTCAGGGACTACCTGCCCAGCTTAATGTTTGCGTCCGGTATGAAAGCATATTTCTATCCGGATAATGATGAAAACAGACTGAAGATTACGACAAAAGGTGACCTTGATATGCTTGAGGCATATCTTTTATTAGAAGAGCGCAGAGGCGCGGAAAGGTAAATAATTATGGGAAAATATGTTGCAAGTATTGATGCCGGTACCATGGGTGTTCGCTGTGCGATCTTTGATCTGAACGGAAAACAGGTATCTTCAGACTATCATGAAACACCGACTTTTTATCCGAGACCTGGCTGGGTAGAGCAGAGTGCCTATGATGTGATCGAGCTTGCCTACAAAGCGGTTCGCGGAGCGATCGCCAGGGGCAATATCGACGCAGATGAAATCAGTTCTCTCAGCTTTACCAACCAGAGAACCACTATGGTTCCCATTGACAGGGAAGGAAATTTCCTTACAAACATGCTGATATGGCAGGACCTTCGCGGTGCTGAGATCTTCCCTTGGGCAAGAGAGCAGCTGGCCAAGCATGGTATGACAGAGCTGGACCTTTATAACCGCTCGGGTCATCCCCTGGGTGCTGTGCAGTGCGGATCCCGTGCTTTCTGGCTGAAGGAAAAGATGCCTGACATCTATGAGAAGACTTATAAGATGGTAACTCCTCATGCTATGCTGGCCCATGCATTTGGTGCGGATGAATGGATTGAGGAAGAGAGTGATAACAACTGGTGGCTGGTAACAAACGGAGATACCTTCCAGTTTGATCCGGAATTATGTGATATCTTCGGTATGGATATCAACAAGTATCCAAAGAGTGCAAAACCGGGTACCTATATCGGAACTGTACCTGCGGAAGTGGCTAAGAAAACCGGTCTGAAAGTGGGAACTCCTCTTTACGTAGGTTCCGGCGATCAGCAGTGTGGTGCCGCAGGTGTCGGTAACTCCGGTACTCCCGGCCTTGGCTCTGTCTGCCTTGGTACCGCAGGATTGTGTATCGGTTACTCTGCCACTCCGGTGCGTGACCCCAATGGCAAATGCCATGTACTTGGCCATCCGGCCGGTGGGTATACCATGGAAGGCCATGCTTCCGCTGCTGCATCTTCTTTCAGATGGCTTCGTAACTCCATCGCACAGTTTGAGATGACAACCGCTGAGATTTCCGGTATGGATGTCTATGACATTATGTCCGCCACAGCCGGCCGTGCTTCCATCGGTTCCAAGGGAACCATGTTCCTGCCATGGCTTGCCGGTGCTGCATGTCCTCATTATGATGAGAATGCCAGAGGTGCTCTGATCGGTATGACTCTTGGTACCACCAAGGCTGAGATGCTTCGTGCCGCTATGGAAGGTATCTGTTTCGAGATGAGAGAGATGCTGGATGCATTAAAGGCTGCCGGATTCACGGATTTCAAAAAGCTCCGTATCACTGGTGGTGCTGCTCACTCCAAGCTGTGGAATGATATCCAGGCAAATATCTACGGCTGTACGGTAGAGACCGTCGAGGCTCCCGAGGCTACTGCTCTCGGCGCTGCCATGATCGGTGCTGTCGGTGCCGGACTGTTTAAGGATCTGGGTGAGGCTTCCGAGCATATGGTTCATGTTAAGGATGTCTATGAACCGGATGATAAGAAGATGGCTCAGTATAATGATGTTTTCGAAGTATGGCAGTCCTGCTATAACGGACTGGCAGGAGAAGCTTTCCCGAAGATTAAATCATATCAGGAAAAATATTCAGATTAATAAGGTTAATAAAGGCCGCAAATCAACAATTTCAACATCAGTTGATTTTGTTGATTTGCGATGCTATAATCTGTGTATCTGAATGGAGGTACACAGATGGGTATTGCAGAGAATATAAAGAAACGTAGAATGGAACTGAATCTCTCCCAACAGGAACTGGCAAATGCTTTGGGCTACAAGTCCAGATCAACCATCGCCAAGATCGAATCGGGGGAGAATGAGGTTCCTTTTTCTATGATCCCAAAGTATGCCCGGGCCCTGGATACCAGTATCGAATACATCAAGACAGGGATCGAAGCAGATCCCATGTTATTGCCATACCAACAGGAAGAAGGGAACATTTCCCATAAAAATGTCGCTGTCATACTCGCCGGCGGAAAATCCACGAGGAATATGCAAAACATCCCGAATCAGTTTATCAATGTGCTGGGCAAGCCGGTGATCGTATACTGTCTGGATGCATACCAGAGACACCCGGCCATCGATGACATCTATGTCGTCTGCCTCAAGGACTGGGAAGACATCCTGCAGGCATATGCGGAGCAGTATGGAATCAATAAACTAAGGGGAATCATACAGGCAGGTGACACCGGCATCCAATCCGTCCGCAAAGGTGTGGAAGAAATCCGGGATAAATATGAGAAAAGTGATGTGGTTATCTTTCAGGAGGCAACACGGCCTCTGGTGACGGAAGAGATGATCTCCAAGCTTCTGAATGCCTGTCAGAGAAATGGAAGCGCGGTAACCTGCGAACCCATGAGCGATTATCTGCAGTTTGAATTAAGCAGCGACGACATAGAGGCAAGCAGACGCAGCACCTACCT
>CAMNGO010000168.1 GCA_946538445.1 uncultured Lachnospiraceae bacterium | reverse complement strand
TATCTGTCATATTTTTCCCCTTTCCGATCTGATTCTCGAAAATAATATGAATTCTACTCCTATTTTACTATGATATTGGGAAAACACCAAGAAAAAAATGGAAACTACTGCTCTTAACATCCGGACATTGATCTCCAGCTCCTTCTCCTCTTCCTCCATCACATCGATGGAAGGACCGAGACTTCTGAAGTCAATCTCCACATTTTCATCATAGAGCCTTACCAGCACATCCATATAGGCATCCTGACTTTTATGGTTGGAGGCAAAGACTGCCATGGTAATCATGGTCGGCAACAGATACTGACGGAATTTTTTTATCAGCAGATGGTTGGTCCGATGATATTGATATTCTCTTACTCCTGAATCAGGCGCGCTTACATTTTTATTCTCTCTCTTTTATATTTCCTTTATCTAATCCGTGGCTCTATTATCAGTCACACGTACACTGTGTTGTTTCCCCTATCTGAAAAAGACTGTATAGGCACAGTCCGCTGCAAGAAGGATCATCATTGTCAAAGCAAGCTTCTTTATAAGGGAGGAGCCCAGTCTGTCACAGATCCTTTCGAAGACCGGCTGGAGGAGGTATAGGAAGATTACCCCTCCCAGACCGAAGCGAAGGGATGGAGACAGGGCAATCCTGCCTTGAAAATTATATTTATAATCCACATAGGTCTGCCATGGCCAGCTTCCGGTCAGGTACTCCAGGATGTAAGAGGTGAATAATTCCAGGGCCGTGGCGATGGTCATACTCAGCAAAAAGATGACCGGTATATATAGAACCTTCTTCCCGGGGGACTGTTTTTTCAGCATGGGGTAAAGCAGGACCAGGAAGATCAGAGCTCCAAATCCGTACACAGGACAATAGGGTCCAAAGAGTACTCCCCGGTTGGTAAATCCCCAGCGGTATACTACCACTTCCAGAAATACCTCATAGCACCATCCGATAATGGAATACAAGAGAAAATAGATGAAATACCTGCAGAGGGTTTCCAGGATGTTCCTTTCTTTCATATCTCTCAAATCTCCTTCATATCATAATAGATTTTTTTCCAGACACACCAGCCTCACACCTTCTATCCCATTGAAGACACAATTCACGATGCCAATCTCCTCGTATCCAAGACCGGCATACATTTTTCTGGCTCTTTTATTTATAAAATTGGTATCCATGCGCAGATGGGGACAATGATGCTCTCTGGCATAGTCTTCGTAGTAAGCCACAAAGGCTTTCCCGAATCCCTTTGCCTTCTGCAGAGGGTCTACGGTCAGGGTGTGCAGTACCATGACCTGGTCCTCCGATGCTTCCTGTTTCCATCCGGCCAGACTGTACTCAGGAACCTGGATCTGATTGATGATGGCTGCAGCGATGATGCTACCATCTTCCTCCATGACGAACATGTCATTTCTTCCAAGGGAGTCCACCACTGTTTTTCTCGTGGGATAGACATCTCTCACCCAGCCGATGGCAGCTTCCCCTGCTTCTTCTTCCTCATGCAGGCGGTCATAGATTGCAACGATCTGATCTGTATCCTCCGGCTTCGCTCTTCGGATCTTCATAGATAATTCTCCCTTTTGAATGCTGTCTTTTTATTCTTCCTAAAACATTATTTTAACATACTATGAGCAAAAAAGAATCTCCGAGATGCGCATTTGTGAAATCAGTTATTCTTTAATCCGGCAAATGATGGTATAATCCACTTTATACTTGAAAAAATATACAGGAGGAAATCTTATGATTATCAAAAATGCCATCATACATGACGCTATTCATAAAGAACCTTATCAGGGTGATATCCTGATCAGGGATGGGAAACTGATCTCTGTGGGAGAATCTGTTGACGCGGAAGAAGAAGTTTTCGATGCTACAGGTCTCCATGCCTACCCGGGTTTTGTGGATGCCCACAGCCATATCGGCCTGGATAACTGGGGCGGACCCACCGGCGGCGCCTATGATTTTAATGAGATGAATGACATCTGCTGTCCCCAGCTTCGCGGTCTGGACAGCTACTATGCCCAGGATGCTGCCATTCCCGCAGCCCTGAAGGGTGGCGTGACCACAGTTGCCACCGGTCCCGGATCAGCAAATGTTCTGGGTGGAACATTTTTTGCGGTGAAACTATATGGCAATTCTGTCGATAAGGCCATGATCAAGCCTTCCATTGCCATGAAATGTGCCTTCGGGGAAAACCCCAAGAGATGCTACACAGACAAGAAAGACTCTGCACGTATGACCACCGCTGCCATCCTCAGACAGGCCCTGTATGAAGCCCGGGATTACATGCTACGTAAAGAAGCTGCCGGGGATGATATCACCAGACAGCCAAAATTCGATATGAAGATGGAAGCTCTAATCCCGGTATTGAAAAAAGAGATCCCCCTGAAGGCCCATGCTCATCGCAGCGATGATATCATGACAGCCATCCGCATCGCCAAAGAATTTGACCTTAAGTTAACCATAGAACACTGCACAGAAGGACACCTGATCGTGGAAGAGCTGAAGGAAGCAAATGTGCCCGTTGCCGTAGGTCCCACCCTCATGCACGCCCCCAAGCAGGAGCTGATCCACAAGTCCTGGACCACACCGGGCATCCTGGCTAAAGCAGGAATCCAGGTATCCATCATAACAGATAATCCGGCCACACCTCAGGAATATCTCCCCTTCTGTGCAGGGCAGGCAGTGAAGGCCGGCATGGATCCTTTCCAGGCCCTGCAGGCCATCACCATCAACCCGGCACGTCACATCGGTCTGGAAGACCGGATCGGCAGCCTGGAAGCAGGAAAAGATGCGGATATCGTCCTTACGGACGGGGATCCGCTGGTCAGTGACACCACGGTCAAATATGTGTTCGTAGACGGTAAACTCCTGGTGGAAAATGTATAAGCAAGTCAATTAGGACTCAAAAATCCCGCTGCAGTTTTATCGCAGCGGGATTTTAATTTGTCTTACCTGTTTTCTTACAACAGATTCCTAGACTCTCCTATCAAAGATCATATCAATAAATGTCTTAATCTCCTGATCCCAGAATCCCCATTCATGGATTGCATCTTTCTCATCATGGCTGGTCACATCCCATTTCTGCCTGGTTAGAGTCCGGACAAATTCCTTATGCTGATCATAAAGAAAATCTCCCGTGCCGCAGCTGACATACAGCCAGGGTTTATGGGCCAGTCCGGCATTTTTCTTCATCAGGTAATAAAGATCTACTTCGGTTCCCTTTAATTGGTCTGCATCGCCAAAGAGCTGTTTTCCTAACCCATCCTGGTCATGTCGGACCAGGGTGTCCAGGATATCCACCGCACCGCTGAAACTGGCGGCTCCCGCATATCGTTCCGGATAAGTCAATGCCAGACGCATGGCGCCGTATCCTCCCATGCTGAGACCGGCCACATAGGTATCCTCCGGCTTCTGACTGAGTCTCAGGAAACGATGCATGGTCCTGGGAAGCTCATCATTCACGTAATCCCAGTATCGCTCCCCGTGAGTCTCATTACAGTAAAAACTGTGGTTGACTGCCGGCATGATCACCGCCAGATTATAAGAGGCGGCATATCGTTCCACGGAGGTCCTTCTCATCCAGATGGTATGATCATCACTATAACCATGCAGGAGATACAGGACCTTGGGAAGCTCCTGTCCCTCGGAAGCCTGGATCCCGATTCCCTGATTCGCCTCCGGCAGGATCACATTCACGGTGGATGCAACATTTAATACATCAGAATAAAACTGTATCTGCAGAAAAGCCATTTACTCTCCCTCCTTTATCTTTTTACTTTCAAATCTCAGCCACAAAATCCTCAATCAGCCGGTTAATCTCCTCCGGCTTATCGGTGTTGGAATTATGGCCTGCTCCTTTGATCCAGCGGATGGGTATCCCGGATCTCTTATGCCAGGCTTTACTGTATCGGATGCAGGATCCCGCATGGTCCTTCTCTCCACAGATCAGCAGCGCCGGACAATGGATTTCATAAGGAAGGTCTGCCTCTATAGCTTCCGCCAACATCCGGAATCCGTGACCTGAAAGCCTGGCGTACCTTTCCTGGTCTCCGTCATAGGTCATCATCATCTCATGCATCAGCTTTCTCCCATATGCCGAAGTTGCCACACCATTTGTCCCGGTTTTTAGTAAGGATTTCCATGGATAATAACGGTACACAGGCTCCATTCTTTTCAGGAGCCACAGTTCCAGCCCGGTAATATACTCCCTCTGCAAAGGGGCGGAATCTATGGAGATAAAGCCCCGCATACTTTCAGGAAAGAGCTGGGCATACATCTGTCCTACGTAGCCGCCCATGGACTGGCCGATGATCACCGGATCAGAAAACCCTTCCTTATCCAGGATCTCCTTAAGCCATCTTGCCTTATCCTCCAGGGTAAATGTCATCTCAAATGGATAGGATGCGGCATGCCCCGGCGCATCCCACACGAAGAGAGGGCATTTTCCAAGAAAATACCTGATTTGTTTGGTAAAGAGCCTGTGGTCTGCAGTAAGTCCCGGAAGGAAAACCAGTTCCGGTCCCGAACCGGCAGTACTGACCCAGTAACGTATGGCTCCATAATCTGTCCGGTAAGTTTTTCCCTCCATTTTCATCCTCTCTGCCCCCTCCCCGTCTGATGTCTCTATCATATCATTATTCTTGCAGAAATCGTAGTTTATATTCCTGTATTTTTCAGCCGAACCCTTCATTGTATTTAGCACTCTGCT
>CAMNGO010000167.1 GCA_946538445.1 uncultured Lachnospiraceae bacterium | reverse complement strand
CCTAAGATCCACCTTGTGGCACCGAAGACTATTCAGCGTTCGGAAGGAAAAGCTGTCAGGGTTATCGATAAACGTAAACTTCACGACTGAAAGTATATCTGAAAGTATATACCGAAAAGAAAAATCTGATATAATAAAAGAAATATAAGGAGGAATATATTATGGCAATCACACAGTTATCCGCATTCCTTGAAAACACTGCCGGAACCCTTTACGATGCAGTTAGTGCCATCACAGATGCAGGCGTGAACATCCGTGCCCTTTCTGTGGCAGATACCAAAGATTTCGGAATCTTAAGAATCATCGTTTCCGATATAGAAAAAACCAAAGAAGCCCTTGATGATAATACCATCATCAGTGAGACTTCCGTCATCGCTGTGAAGATGAATGACCAGAAAGGGGCTTTAAAGAATATCTTAAAAATCCTCAAAGACGATAATGTCAATATAGAGTATACCTACGCTTTCACAGGTTCCATGCAGGGTGGCGCCTATGTAGTACTCAGGGTAGATGACATCGAAGAAGGGGAAGCTGTTCTGGCAAGAAACGGTATCATCACCCTTTCCAATGAGGATATGAGCGGATTTTTAGCTTAAATATATCTTCAGTCCCCGGACAGTTTTATTTACAGATAATCTTAAGAAAAAGCTTCTTTACATCCTGGCAGGTTATGAGTATGATGATTACAGATAATCTCTATGATAAAGGGGTAAGAAATGTCTGATAAGTTAAATGATAAACAAAGATGGAATGAGATAATTTTGCTTCTGCTTGTCCTGGGCCTTCTGGCAATCACTGCCTGCAGCAGCACAGGCCAAAAGGGAAGCAAACCGTCTTATCGCCCCATAAGCTGGACGAAGTCTTCTGAAGATACTCTCATGAGGCAAGTGGCAGATCATGAAATGAAGAGGAACTACAGCAGGTACCTGCCTGATGAGCTCATCGCCGCTGCGAAAGTGTTCGGTATCGACTGGGAAGGGGAACAGGGAACAGCTTATGTTGATTTGCTGACCTGCGAGGTCGTAGCTCTGAAAGGCAAAGCATATATGATGTCATCCTCATCCGGAGAAGCCATCCTACGTTTTAATTATGATGGCCAGTATCCCAAGCTTACAGACTTGGAATGGTCAGCCAGCGGAGGGGAACATGACAAATGGATGGAAAACCATTTCCCGGCTGATTACCTGGAAGCATACAAGGATTTTCGGCAGCAGGAGCAGGACGGTGAAGATGAAGTCGAACTGCAGATCAGAGAAAAAGTCAAGGAATTGCTGGATGCTCCCCTTGAGATAGAAGATCTTCTTGAGATTGATCAGGATGAGGCATCCTATGAGATCGTTAGGATCTATGAGGGTTATGACGATAAGGGAGAATATCAGTTTAACTTTGAGACTATCGACAAAGGAAGTCTGAAGGAACTGCCTGAGACAGTAAAATGATGAACACGAACAGGAGATAACCCGGGAGGGTTATCTCTTTTTTGTATTAATATTTTTCTTATAAATATGCAATACTTATTTTGTTTTTTTCATCCTTATGGTATCATAGTAACAAGATAGGAGGTGCGTGGTATGAGCTTATTTGGGGATATGAAAGAGTTGAATCCGCGTTTTGACAAACTGAGAAAATTATATGCTATTGTCATGGATCGAAGCATCGACTGGGATACGCGTATATCATCAGCAGATGAATTTCTGTCTTTACGCCAATCATTATCGGAGAAAGAGGAGAAGGACTTTAAAAAGGAAGTCATCAAACAAGGCAAAAAAGACAAAACCATAAAGTCTGTTAACCATCCTGTCTTTGGCTTTTTCTTCGAGGACGACAGTCTCTTAAAAGATCTGACCGAGAAGGTCAAATGGAAAAAGGGAAGAGTGATCAAACGAAAAGCCCATGAGGAAGAGTACAATAACATAGAGATGGTAACACCGGTTGTGAATACGGACAATGTGCTGGAAAGGCGCTCCATGTCAGAAGTGCCTGAAATCAAGATACAGAAGGTTACCGATTCATTTGACATGGATGAAAAGATGCCTACTTTTATCGTATTCGACCTGGAAACCTCAGGCTTCAGGCCGGGTCTGGATAAGATCCTTAAGGTGGCTGCTGTCAGATATGAAAATGGGGTTCCTACCAAGGCATTTGTTTCTCCGATAAATCCCGCAAAAAGGACTCAGACGGAAGAATCAGCAGATGGGAATACGGAGCCGGATAAAAAAGAAGCGCCGCAATTATCGGATATATCGGAAAGCCTGGTGGAATTCATCGGTGATTCGCCGATTCTGGGATACAATGCCCCCATGGACCTGCGTTTCATGTATTGCAACGGAGTGGACCTGATCTCAGGCAGAAAGATCTATGATGCCAAAAACCTGGCAAAGAAACTTTATAAAGATATCGACTATTACTCCATCAACAATGTTCTGGACTACCAGGAGATCAATGTGGGCGAAGTCAAAGGAGCAAAGAAAGAATGCTATGCCATCGGAAAAGTATTCATGGAGATGGTTCATAAGATTACAGAATAAGAATAATAATTAAGAAGAATAATGTAAGACAATTGGGAAAGGTGCTCTTTTATAAACAGAGCGCCTTTTTCTGAAAAGGAACTTAGATGAAACGTTTAAACTGTATCGTTGTATTTAATAAAAAGAAAGAAAAAAGCCTGTTTTGTAAAAGGATGAAAGATCCTTATAAAGGCTTGTATAATTTTGTCGGCGGAAAGGTGGAAGCAGGAGAGAGCGACCTGGATGCCGCTTACAGGGAACTCTGCGAGGAAACCGGTATCACAGCAGATGACATCGAACTGTACCACCTGATGGATATCACTTACTATTATCAGGATTTCATTCTGGAGATCTATTGCGGTATGCTCAAAGAAGAAGTCCAGCTGATACCGGAGAAAAATCCCCTCTTCTGGCTTGATCTGGAACAGGACTTCTGCAATCCACAGATCTTCGCCGGGGACCGGAACATCGGCCACATCATGACCATCGCAATGATGCATCCTTTAGAAGGGGGTCAGACCCCATAAGGGGGTCTGACCCCCTTCTCCCCAAAGAGTAGTATAGCATGAAGAGACAATTTAATTCTCAGAAGGAAAAACTGAATTATTTTCACAAGCTTAAGGGGCAGCAGAAGGCGGATGCCTTGGCGGAGATGTTGGCTGATGCCAGCTATGCTGTATTTTTAGGGGGAGCAGGAGTCTCCACAGAAAGTGGAATTCCTGATTTCCGGAGTAAGAATGGGCTTTATCGCAGACAGAGGGGGAAATATTCCGGTTATCAGCCGGAGTATTTGTTAAGTCATGAATGTCTGAGAAAGGAACCGGAGGTATTTTTTGATTATTACCGCCGAAATCTGGATGTGCGGGATGCTTTGCCAAATGAGGCGCATAAAGCTCTGGCTAGACTTGAGCTGTCCGGGCGACTGGCCGGAGTGATTACCCAGAATATCGACGGGCTTCATCAGAAAGCAGGGAGCATCAATGTGCAGGAGATTCATGGGACAATCTGGGGGAATCATTGCATTTCCTGTAAGACGCCTTATGATGCATCTTACCTGTTTGAACATCCTGACAGCATCCCAAAATGTGACAGATGCGGTAAAATGGTAAGACCGGACGTGATCCTCTATGGGGAATTCCTGCCGGAGAAAGCCTATCACAATGCAATTAACATGATCAACAGGGCCGACCTTCTTATCATTGGGGGGACCTCTTTGGAAGTCGGTTCTGCATCACAGCTTGCCCACCTATTTCATGGGGATCACCTGGTGATCATCAACAAAGGAAAGACCAGGATGGAGGGAAAGGCTGATCTTGTATTTCATGAGAGTATCGGAAAAGTATTGGCAGAATTATAAGACTAATATTTATAGGATCAGACATAGGAGAAGGTTATGAACAAAATACAGAAAAAAGCCAGAATCAATCAGAAAATCACAGGCTCCTATGATGAGAATCTGGCTGTCAGATTCTTAACAACAGCAAATGTACCAATATGGAAGAGCTGATGGCTCGAAGTGAAGAAGAACTCATGGAGCTGAATGAAGATCTGAATGACAGTAACAATTTCCCTGAGCGGGATGGTATTGTTCTTCCGGAGGACCTCTACAGTGCGTGGGAGAACCCTGACCTGGCGGAGATCGATCTTATGACGGGAACCAACAAGGACGAGTTACGTTATTGGATCCGTGAATTAGGCCATGATGTACCTATATGTCCCGAACTTTCTGTCTATAAATTCCAAATGCCTATAGCCTACGATAATGTCTATAAAAAGATGTCGACAGAAGAGAGAGAACTGGCCGACAGATTCATGCAGATGCAAAGTGGGGAAAAAATCTGGAAGATAACGGAGTTTTATAACGAACTATTATTCCGGGTGCCGGCTTTGGAACAGATGGCCAGACATAGAGGAAAGAATTACAACTATTATTGGACCATGCCTGGTGCGAATGAAACGCTGGGATCCTGTCACGCGGTAGAGCTGGCGTATGTCTTTGGCAATCCTCAGGCAGGTCTATATACCGGAGGACTATATGATGAGAAGCTGGCAGACACCACCCAGAATATGTGGGTGAATTTTGCCCGTACCGGTGACCCGGGTACAGAGGGTTATCCCTGGGAACCTTACACATCGGAGAACAGGAAAACCATGGTGCTTGGCCGGGAGATGATCGGCATGACCACTGATCTGATGCAAGACCAGCAGGAAATCATCAAACCCCTGCT
>CAMNGO010000166.1 GCA_946538445.1 uncultured Lachnospiraceae bacterium | reverse complement strand
GTTCTTTTCTATTATTTTACTATGAGATAAATGAAAGTCCAAGTTTATTTTCATCGGTTTTAAGACTTTCTTTGAACTCAGTCCGTCTATCTGGTTTTCACAGACCTGATTTTGCTCCAGGGACTGTAATACCGTTTCCCGTCAACTTTCATGAAAGTCCGGACACGGACATAATATTTTTTCCGGGACCGTAATTCCTTCACTTTTTTGCGGAGGGACCGATATTTCTTTACCGTTGCGGTTTCTTTCCCCGTAGTGAACTTCTTATTTGTGGCATACATCACCTGATAACCTGTGATTCTCTTATTGGACATCCTGGCTTTCTGGATCTTCCATTTTACCACAAATGAGGATTTTCCTTTGTTCAGTCTGGTGATTTCTGTTCCCTTGGGAACAATTTTATAGGAAGCCTGGGCGGTACCTTCGTATCTTCCTTTCAGCCTGGCCGTCACCGTATGAGTACCAACATTTTTCCGGTCCCCTTTATATTCCAGTGTGTAATCTGAGCTTTCCAGTTTCTTTTCACCAATCCGGACCGTCACAAGAGGCGTCTGTTTCTTCCCATTGTAGACCAGAGTTTCATTTTCAAGCTCCATGCTGGCAGCTGATCCATCCGGTTTGATCTGGAAGTTGAGGCAGATGCTTCCTTCATAATTACCCATACCTTGAATGTTTACTTTTCCTCTGCCTGCTTCAACATTGTCCTCGTAAGAAAGGGTGTAATGAACGCCTTCCTGAAGAACTTTTCCATCAAGTTTCACTTCCGGTTTCGGGCATTTTTCTTTTCCGTCATAGACATAGCTCATCATCGGATCTATGGTTGCTGTGGCCCCACTGATATCCCGTGCTTTCTCCAGATAATATGGGATGGTTGCGGTATGCAGGGATTTTATCCAGCTGTTTCCATTTGCTCTCTTGATATCCAGAGTATTGATCACCATGCCACGCACTCTGGTTTTCACACCGTCAACCATCAGATTGCTGACGGAACTGATCACATATAACTTATCTCCTTCACAGCCAAGATACATCATGGCATGGCCTGTAAATAACAGTTCTGCACCAAGAGGCAATGATTTTATGATCTGTGTTTTCTCCTGGTCGGTTTTCCCTTCCAGGTTATATTTTCTTACGGGCTGGACTGCCTGGTTTGTGGTATTCCTTCCCAGTTCAAGTCCGAAGCACCGGTAGACATCCCTGACATAACCGGAGCAGTCCTGGCTGCTGAGCATACCGCCCCAGCCATAGGCGTTGCCCAACTGGTTAAAGATGACTTTTGCAAGGTTTCTTGTGGTCAGCGGCAGGAACCCTTCGCTGACCTTACAGTGCTCGGAAATCAATGCCAGTTTGTTTTCAAAACTTCCGTCCTCTTTTCTCACCGGCATCCAGACCACGTAGTTATTATAAGCATAACGATTATTGATCCTGCCCTCCCAGGCGGACCGATCCGCTATCTGTAATCTGGTACTCATGAAGAGTTTTCTCCTGGAAGTTTCCGGAGCATAGTTTGATTCTTCCGTGGTGATTTTATCATCGTATACCACCAGTGCCTTATCACTGTCATAGTTCCAGGCGGACAGCCATTCTGCCCTGTCTGTACAAAAAGCGATATCCTCTGTGGGGATCCAGCCGGAAAGATAGGATGTATTTACATGATAGTAATTTCCATCTGCAGATTTTCCGCGGGCAATCAATGGTTCTCCCAGGGTGACGGCAGACAGATACAGTGTGTCGAAATCTGGATCGGATGGATCGTCTGGAAGGGGTTGGTCCGTAGGAAAGCTTCTGAGTACCGTCCTATTCGTACAGATGGCATATCCAACCGGCATGGACTCCTGCGCATCGGGATCCACACAGTTCTCGATCATAGGCCCGTACAGCTCCTTCATGGCTGTATCATAATCCAGCTTCACCCCGTCTTTATATCTTGCTCCAAGACTGTTGTAGGTGTAATCTGCATCTTCCATAGCCGCTTTTTTCAATTGCTGTGCCCGGTCGATTCCATTGAAGGTGTCCTGTGACCAGGTGGACATATCCCACACGCCCGTGCCCTTTCCCTGGATGATATCCTGGTTGACCTTCTTTATCTCATCCTTCTCAACCAATGTAAGATCAGGGTTTTTATCTTTGGCAACCCAGTATTCGGGTTTGGACATGGCCGGGGTAACATCCGGCAGGTACATCGTATCAGCTGACACCTGACATGATAGCATTACTGACAAAAGAATACCTCCTATCACTCTCGTGAACCTTTTTATCATTGAGTAGTTCCTCCTGGCATTTTTATTATTCTTGCTCTGATTCTGCATATTTATTCTTTGCTCTACCCTATAATATACAGAAAGTGCAAAATCTTTTCAACAGAATATAATACATATGTTATAATAAACATCATTGCTTATCAGCCAAAAACGGGGAAGAACGAAGATAGCTGAGGATTAACTATGGAGAAGAACCTGGCATTGGAGCGAACCAAATATATCATCGCCGTCATTATGTACGGCACCATCGGCATGTTTTTAAGATATGTCAGCCTGCCCAGCGAGCTGGTGGCCATGTGCCGTGGTTCCATCGGATCCATTTTTATCTTTCTCTATCTGAAGAGCCGTGGACAGGGACTGGATTGGGAAGCCATCCGGGCTAACCGGTTCTGGCTGATTCTCTCAGGTATCAGCCTGGGAATGAACTGGATTTTCCTTTTTGCTGCTTATATCAACACCACCGTGGCTGTAGCAAGCCTGTGCAATTACATGGCCCCTGTCATTATTGTTGTTATCGCACCGCTGGTTCTGCATGAGTCCCTTAATCTTAAGAAAATTCCCTATGTCATTGTTGCTTTTATTGGAATTGTTTTGGTCTCGGGCGTATGGAGCGGGGAACTGGGCCGGATCTCCGGTGTGTTCATGGGTCTTGCCGCTGCCTTCTTCTTTGTGATCATGGTCATCTGCAATCGTAAGATTCAGGGGATATCAGCCTATGTGAAGGTCGTGGTACAGCTGGTCATCTCCGCCATAACCATCCTTCCTTATGTGTTGATCCATAACTGGGGCAAACCAATGCATGTCGATCTTCGATCCATTTTGATCATCCTGATGCTTGCCATCCTCCATACCGGAGTTGCCTATTGCCTGTATTTTAGTGGAATGGCTACACTCCCGGTTCAGACATTGGCTGTCCTGGGCTATCTGGAACCGGTAGTCTCTGTGCTTTGTTCTGCTTTCTTCCTTCATGAAGCCATGGGGATCGCAGGTTGGATCGGGGCTGTTTTGATCCTGGGAGCAGCAGTGATAAGTGAGATAACATGAAAAAAATGTAAACTACGTAAAAAAAGTGAGGGCAGATCCCTCACTTTTTCTGACTTCATTCATTTTTGACTATCCTATCGTATCCTTCCGGATCGGTGGCTCCTTCTGTATTTATCAAAAGAATCACGGATTTATCATCCATTTTCCATAAGCTTTTTAGTTCATTATCTTTCAATATCTCCAGCAGTAAACCATATGTCACGGCACCGGACTCCCCGGAGATGATCCTGGGATCTCCGGCAAGAGGATTGGCATAAGCTCTCATCCCCTTCTGAGTAATGATGTCGGCGCAGGCAGTGTAAAATGATACCCCATCCCGGAGAACAGGCCATATCACACTGCAGGGTGTCCCGCAGTTCAGACCGGCCATTATGGTGACGGGATCTCCCTCCACCGTGTGAGGTTTTCCGTCAGCCATTTCCGCTGACAGATAGACACAGGCAACCGTCTCCGGTTCCACGATGGTTATCCTGGGCGGATCCTCCTGATATCTGTTAAGATAATAAGCAGCGATTCCACCTGCCATGGAGCCTACACCTGCCTGGAGAAAGATGTGAGTTGGCCTGTAGCCCTTCATCTGATTTTCTGTCTCAGCCGCCATGGTCAGGTAACCTTCGATGATTCGACAGGGAACTTCTTCATAACCTTCCCAGGAAGTATCCTGGACCAGGATCCAGCCTTTCTCCTGTGCCAGTTTTCCCGCATAATCGACCACCTGATCATAGTTTAAATCAGTGATGACGGCCGTGTCGGCGCCGGCATCTTCGATTGCTTTTCTTCTTGCTTCCACGGTTCCTTTTGGCATGAAGACGTGGGACTTACATCCGAAGATACTCGATGCCCAGGCCACCCCTTTACCGTGATTGCCGTCCGTGGCCGTAACGAATTCGATTTCTTTGCACTTCTCCCGAATCTCTTTCTTCTGAAAATCCTCAAAAACCGCAGTGTCTTCATTCATTTTAAATCGTTGACAGAGCAGGCGGAAAACCGCATAGCTTCCTCCCAATCCCTTAAATGCTTTCAGCCCGAATCTGGTGGATTCATCTTTGACCAGGATTTTCCTTACCCCATAGCTATGGGCTGCCGCGGTCAGAGATTTCAATTCCGTCTCCTGATACATAGGAAGACTCTTATGAAAATGCAATGCATCCTCCGATTGTTCATGGGTAAACATCCTGTCACTATGCCAGCCGGCGATCTCATCCATCGCCAAAATCCGGATAAGGTCCTTATTTATAATCTGCATCTGTTAACCCTCACCCTTTCTACTACAATATATTTATGGTTGAGATACCCATCAGCCAGATGGGTTCTTGACCGTCTTGTTGCTTAAGCTGTTAGAATGATGGAGTGACGGTATGGCGTCGCCCTTTCTTGGACTTCGCGTCCGTAAATTAGACTGCCAGCCAGCTCCTCATTCGCAGCATTCGTTTTATGCAG
>CAMNGO010000165.1 GCA_946538445.1 uncultured Lachnospiraceae bacterium | reverse complement strand
ACCGCCTAAGATTATTCCTGGTATTACTACAATGTGTTTCGTGCAGAAATTATAATATGTTTCTTTCTGAAACATATTATAGCAAAAAGAAAGGAGAATGCAACGGCAAGTTTGTTACGTTTTATTCTCCGGTGTGAGGGTAAGCATATGCACAGTCTCCGTCTTCAACCTCATAGAAGCTATCCTCAAAGGTATCACGACTCATGAACACCACTTCGTTCCGATCAGAGTTATCTGCGCAGAGGAAGTTGATAACTGTGAACTCATCTTCTCGACTCAGCATAACAACGTAGTCTTCCTGAAGTAGCGCAGAAACTACAGCTTCCACATTGTCCTTATCCTTGAAAACCATTTCTGTTTTTGGTATAATGTCAACCATTCTTTCTTCTCCTTGTCTGCTTCGGTTCTGAAGCCACCTGGTTTGTAGGCGCGGATTTCCTAGGAATGAACTCATCCATCAGATCGTGGAAGAAATCCTCAACAGTCTCATTAGTAGGGAACTCCTTGTCAAGCCAGCCTCTTGTTCTACTGATACTTCCATCACTGGACTCAATCGCGGCCAGAGCATAAGCCCCCGGAAGCCCTATGACTTCATCCGTAATCTTTAAATTTAACCTATATTCCATAATGTAGTCAATCCTCAATGTTGTTCTGTTAAATATTTGCTGTGACATTTGCGTGACATCGCACTACTTTTCATCTCGTTCAAGTCAGTAATTACTAGGGTTCTGAGGTATTTACGAAATCTGTCTCTGACTCCGTATGTGAGGGTTCGAATCCTTCTCCCGCTGCCACTTCAAAAAGTTCCGAGATTTGATCAAATCGATTAGATCTCGGAACTTTTTTGCTATATATGTTCTAAACGAGATCAACTTTAGTTGTTAAAATGATACAAAATTCTACAAGAAATCTATCGAAATATACAAGATGTTGTGCCATTGCCGTGACATCTGCGTGACACTATTCCGTTTGGGGTAAGTTTCTTTTCAGCCCATGGCTAAACGAAGATTTTCTGAGGAAATTTTTTTCGCAGTTTCAGGCAGTTGCTGCTCGGCCATATACTCTGCGTAAATCCCCATTGTAATGTCCGGAGAGGAATGCCCCATAAGATACTGAGCTTCTTTCGGAGTCATCCCATTTGCGATCCACCGGGTAGCGCATGTATGCCGGAGCTGATGCGGTGTTACATGGAAGTCCAGGGTAGCGTTCACATGGTGTCCTGTCGCTGGTCCTCCGATGGTCCGGTACTCCACTATTCCCCACATACTACGGAAGGATTCTGCTGAGAGAAAACTACCGTCCTTTGTGTGGAATACATACATGGATTTGGTACGTTTCTTTTCCTGTAGGAGAAGATTGTAGATCTCCGGAGACATCGGTATCTTCCGGTGCGCTGCTTCCGTCTTCATCATATCGTTGACCTCACCCTGCCGATTGGATATCGGCCAGACGATAGATCTCTGTACATGGATTATCCGATTATCAAAATCCAGATCTTTCCACATGAGTCCGGCAGCTTCTCCTTTACGAAGACCGCTGAACAGGCAGACCACAATAAACGGATAAACCCTGGTTCCCTTTGTCGCTTTCAGTAAAGATTCGCATTGCGCATCGGTAAGGGCTTTAACCTTTTCCGGATTCTCTGCTGTCGGCCTCTTATTGAAGGTAGGGGAGCGAGGGATTATATCATTTTCAATCGCTTTGGTGAATACAGCGTTCGTGTAGTTCAGCACCTTAGTCTGGGTACTCTTGGAAAGATGAGAGATCCTAAGCAGCATCCTGTCTATATTAGCTGGCTTGATCTCACGGATCTTCTTATTACCCAACTCCGGAATAATGTACCGATTGAATACCCCTTCCGTGGATTCCTTGGTACGAGTATGCAATTTCTTCTGAGCCATGTACTCCTGCAGCCAGATATCAGCAAGTTCCCCAAACGTGGTATTGTTTCCTATATCATAGCCGCACATGATCTTGCGCTTCGCTTCGTCTCTTTTCTGTTCAGCCTCCTTCTTAGTTGCTCCATCGAAGTACTTTCTTGTTCCATCCGGGAGCGTCATGGATACTCTGATCCGCTTTGCTTTCTTAGTTGCCATAGTTGTCCTCCTTCAACAAGTAGGAACAACATGGAGGATTGTTGACTACCTCCATATTGTACCGTGGACTTTTGGCGATTGTCAACGTAATTTTTGTTACGTTCAGAATCGATCTACGGAGAATCTCTGGACTCTTTTACCGCCTGTAGTCTTTACATTTTCATAGGTAATTCCGTCTTTATCCTTCAGAACTGATGCGATTCTAGACAACTTCTTTCCTATAGAAATTGGAGAATCATATTCTGTTTCCCCACAAAGTACAAGGATCTCATCCACAAGATCTTTCGCGGACACTTCCCAGACAACTTCTTCAGTAAATAAATCTTCCTCCGGAATGGCATTCGCCAAACAGCTTAGATTGTATTTGATCGTTTTAACAAGAGGATCGGAGTCATAGGCTGCTTCAGTACCATCTTCACTAACTTCTTGTTCCTCACCAAGATTAATCCATCGGCAAGAGGATTTATCGAATTGAAGAACGTATGTCTTCTCTTCCACATCACGACTTATGATATCAAGCTTAGTGGTCTTATCTTTTCTCTTGCGTTTAGATAGATTCAAAGAAAAATCAAATGAACCAGTCAGGCCATTAGAACCACTCGCATTACTTAAGGGGTCCGAATCATCGATTCCCTTCTTAGTGTGATGAACTACAACAAGAGCTATGTCGTGGTCGATTGCGAAATTATGAAGATCCGATATTTCTCGATAGTCATATTTGTAGACACTCTCCCCACGGCGCATTTCTCCTCGGACCTTCTGAAGAGTATCAATTACAATGAGCTTTATGCCCGGAAACTTTTTTAAAGTTCGCTCCAATTTATCAAGTAGGCCATCATCTAGAGTAGGTGCTTTTAGATCGTAATGGAGTTTACTCTTTAGAATCTTACGCTCTTCACCAGCAACAATTCTTGATCTTCTATCCAAACGCTTCTTTCCATCTTCCAGAGCGAGATAAAGAACTTCGTTCTGATTTGTTGGAAAACCAAGGAATGTTGTTCCTGTTGCTACTGCGATACAAAGATCTAGACAAAGCCAGGACTTGCCAAATTTAGGAGGAGCAACTATACCGCCAACCCCGGTTGGTATAAGATCCGGAACAATGAATACCTGCTCACCGAGATCTTCTTTCCACAGATCATCAATGCAATCCAAACCGAAGACATCTTCCTCCGGTTTCTTTTCCTCACCGAGATCCTTGAAGTCATCGGATGCCGTGTACATATCACGGGTGATCTTTTCACCCTTCTTGAATCTGTGAACCGAACCGACTATTGTCTTTAGTTCGCTTTCCGGAAGAGGATCTTCGCAGTACCGATTGTTATACAACCGGATGGATTCTAAAAGAATATCATCATCCAGACCTGCTTCACGCAGCTTAGACGCATACCGGAATACTGCATCGTTTCGCTTACCTACGGGGATGAAGTCCATATCATCCAAATCATCGAAGCCGGAATTATGCGATGCCGTTCTTGCAGAAACAGATTTGATAGACTCATAATCCACCGGATCAATTTCATCCAGAAACGTATCCGGATCTACGACAACGGTACCACCCTGCCAGAAAGAATAATCTGCATCGACAGATACTGACGGCCAGAACATCAAACGCTCCGGCTGATCTGTGGTCTCATCTATTGTATCTGCCCCAACCCAGGTTTTCGCTACTCCAATAAGCAGACGGTATTCCTCGGCAGTAACTGGACGGGTGAGGGGGAAGAGCCACCGGAGACGAGGATGCTCATCCGTACTGGTATGAGTAGTGTGAGCAAAGAAAGTATAATCGTAGCAGCATTCATAGTTGTCTACATCATCTTTCGTAGCTTCATCCGCGTCAATGGTGAGAATATACCGAGACTTCAGAAAAGTCTTATCGCGCTTACCATTCTCAAACTCTCCGGCAACATACCCACCAACATCCTTGATTGCAGTACGATCTTCGTTCGAAGCTTTCCAGTACTCTTCAATTGTCTCCTCTGTTATCACAGGGGACTTCAGCCGTTCGACAAGATCTTCCCATGTAGTATGTTTGATCTTGCCGTTCGGCTTTTTTCTGCTGCTGAATTCGGTAATTACAATATCCACAGCAGCCTCCTTACTGTTCGGGCTTCGATAAATAATCACAGGCTTCCATACCATATTTATTTTTGATACGAAGCATAGACACAAACGGATTCCATCCGCACTCTGCGCAACGATTGGGGTCATCACAGGCTACGCATTCATGGTAATAGCAATCCGGTAGATTATCAAAAGGCCCCTGCCAACCAGATTCTATTTTGTATTCATCATTCATCTTTTACTTTTACACCTTCGATCTGGAACCACAATTTCAAGTTGTTAAGGCGACGTTCCAGATCAGCCACCTTTCGTTGGAGTGCATCTCGCTCCTCGGAAATTATTTCCAGTTCCCTACGGAGACGAACTATTTCACCGACAGAACCATAGATAGTATTAATGTCCGTTTGCCTTTTTGTCTGTTCCTCAGATAATTGCAAACGGAGATCTCCCTCCAGTTCTTCTATTCGCTTATCCTTAATACGAAGCTTCTCTTCATAGCCATCCACGAGTTCTTGCCATTCCTTCTTGGTTATACCGCTATGGATTATTTTTGTCTTTGCCTTCATACTTTGGATCTTCCTCTTCCTTTACGCGCCAGTACTCATCCAGCAACTCTTGGAGATAATGAGCCGCCG
>CAMNGO010000164.1 GCA_946538445.1 uncultured Lachnospiraceae bacterium | reverse complement strand
AGAATGCTGGCAGATACTATCCATAGAAACGGGAGCAAAACCATCGTTCAGATCAGCCATGCCGGAGGTGCGGCACTAAAAGGCATGAATGCAGAAGAAGCCATCAGCCCCAGCGGAATCAGCAATCCTTTGTGGAATCCCAAGCGGGGAGAACTCGCCCCATCCAGGGAGATGACCAAACAGGACATCCGTGAGATTATAGAGAGCTTTGCCATGGCTGCTCTGCGGGTGAAAGAGGCAGGATTTGACGGTTGTATGATTCATTCTGCACACGGTTACCTGCTGAATCAGTTCTATTCACCTCTTACCAATAAACGGACCGATGAATACAATGGTTCCACTATCAAAGGAAGAACCAGGCTGCAATGTCAGATTATCAAAGCCATCCGTATGGTGACAGGGGGTAATTTCCTATTGGCTATGCGCCTGGGTGGATGCGACTATGCGGCAGGAGGGAGTCTCATCGGGGATGCGGTTGAAGCTGCTGTCCTTTTTGAAAAGGCAGGTTTAGATGTCATCGATCTGTCCGGGGGATTGTGTTTCTACTTAAGACCGGGAAGGACGGAGCCTGGGTATTTTGGGGATTTGTCTTCTGCTGTGAAGAAGGAGGTATCCATACCTGTCATCCTGGCAGGAGGTGTGAAGACACGTCGGGATGCAGAGGCTCTCTTGCTTCATAAAAAAGCAGACCTTATCTCTGTGGGCAGAGCCCTAGCTGCAGATCCGGACTGGGCCAGGAAAGCTATGGGGATGAAAGGCTATTAAAGAAAGAACTATACAAAACTGATGTTATCAGGATAAGAGGAGGGCCCGGCATCTGCCGGGCCCTCTTTATATACCTAATGCTGTTAATTAACCCATAATGGGGTCTGACCCCCCTTTGGGACTTAATGGGGTCTGACCCCTTTTGGAATTTCGGTAATGTCTGTTCGGTCTCCAATACATACATGCCATAATTCTTCCCATATGCCATCTTCTTCGATGGTTTTAAGGAAAGAATTGACGAATGCTGTTCCTGAAGAATCCTTGGGAAGACCGATGCCGTAGTCATCTTCTGAACCAAATTGCTCACCTGCAATCTGATAGAGGTGTGGTGACTGGACCATCGCATTCAGAAGCAGAGTGTAATCTGTGACATAAGCATCTACTATGCCCTGCTCTAAAGCAAGCCGGGCTTCTGCATCTGTCGCATACTCGAGAATGGTGGCTTCCGGTGCGTATTTTGCAAGTATTTCCGGTCCTGTAGACCCGGATTGGGTGGCGACGGTTTTGCCGGCCAGATCATCGACTCTATGAATCTTATCATTACCTGCTGTTACCAGAATCCCCTGTTTTGAAGCATAGTATGGTCCGGCAAAGTCTACAAGCTGCTTTCTGGAATCCGTGATGGAGTATGTAGCACAGACGATGTCCACTTCCCCATTTTCAAGGACGGACTCCCGGCTTCCGGCATCTACTTGTGTAATCTCACATTTCGTTTCATCTCCGAATATATATCGGGTGAGCAATTGAAAGAGACCGGCATCAAAGCCACGAACTTTTCCATCCTTCTCATCCATAAGGCTAAAGAGCTGTGATGTCATTGTCCCACCTACTCTTAAAACCCCGGATTCTTTGACAGAAGATGCCCATTCATTGGTCATGATGTCACCATCACTGGCAACAGGTCCTGACGAGATGATTTTGGAGTAAGCATCTTTATCGATGCTTTTTCCGGGCTTAGTCTGAAGAGTGGATATATTATTACTTTTGGACCAAAAAACTACAGCTGCCAGAACCCCGAGAAGCACCAAACTTAATAATAGTTTTTTCATGATTTAAACCCCTTGAAATTCGGCAGAAATTGAATCTGTGGCTTACCGGTTACTTCACTGATGGTAATGATACTATCCATGTCATAGAGGTAACGGATCAGATCCGGAGTGAGGATCTCCTCAGGTGTTCCTGCTGTCACAAATTTCCCTTTTTTCAATACAATGATTCTGTCACAGTAGATAGCTGCGATATTCAGGTCATGCACTGAGGTGAAAACGGTGATATCCTGACTTTTTAAAAGATCCATAATCTGGTACTGGAACTTGATATCCAGATGGTTTGTGGGCTCGTCCAGAACGATGAGATCCGCCTCCTGGGAGAGGGCGCGGGCCAGCAGGACCCTCTGCTTTTCACCACCCGAGAGACTTAGAAAACTTCGTTCTTCATATTCCTCCATCCCGACTTCTGCCAGGTATTTTCTTGCCAGAGCCATGTCTTGTTTTGTGGAATCCTGCAGGAGCTTCTTGTGGGCAAAACGGCCCATCATGACCATATCAAGCACCGTCAGGTCAAACTCCACACTGTTTTCCTGCACCATAACGGACATCTTCTTTGCAAATTCTCTGTCTTTAATCTTATGGATATCTTCTCCATCCAGAAAGATTTTTCCTTTGTCTGGCTGGTAAATCCGATAAATATTTTTAAGTAAGGTGGATTTTCCACAACCGTTGGGTCCTACAAGACCTACAAATTCATCTTTTTTAATCTCCAGATTGATATCATCGATAATCGCATGATGATCGATGGTATATCCTAATTCTGCCACATTTAATTTGATCGTATCAGCCATCACGCACCTCCAAACTTCGACTTGCTCTTCCGGATCAGGAAGAGGAAGAAGGGTGCGCCAAACAGCGCGGTGAGCACACCGATGGGCAGTTCTTCGGGAGAGACAATGACCCTGGAAATCAGATCACATATGATCATGTAGAAACCTCCCACCAGAATTGCTGCCGGAATCAGTCTGCCATGTTTGGGGCCGATCAGTGACCGGGTTACGTGGGGTATAATCAATCCCACGAATCCGATAACTCCACTGACACTGACGATGGCTCCTGTCAGCAGAGTACAAAGGACAATGATTCCCATTTTGATAAAACGGAGATTCAAGCCCAGGGTGGTGGCTGCGTCATCTCCCAGCATCAGTATGTCAAGGTGCCCTGTGAAGAAGATAATGGCGATGACACACAGAATGAAGATGACAAAGACATAGATAACGGAGCTCCAACTGGCTCCACTCAAGGAGCCCATCATCCAGTACATGGCGGTTTTCTGTTTGTCGGATCCACTCTGTTTGTAGTAGATCATGAAGTTGGTCAATGCGGTAAATAAGGTCGATACTGCGATACCTGCAAGAACCAGCTGGGTGGCAGTGATTTTGTTATCTACGGAAGAAACCTTCATAGCTATCACGATGGAGAGCAGGGCTCCTAAACCGGCACCAAAGGCGATGTGGAAGGTCCCCATGAAACTGAACCATCCGTACATGATAACAGCTACCGCTCCTGCGGAAGCACCGGATGAGATACCCAAAACATAGGGATCTGCCAGAGAGTTTTTGGTCAGAGCCTGCATCAGGATGCCACTTAAAGCGAGACCAGCCCCCACCATAAAAGCCATAAGCACACGGGGAAACCGGATAGTCCAAACGATGGATTCTTCTGATGCAGTCCAGGCAGCTTCGTAGATTTCTTTCCGGGTCAGATGATTGGCCAGAATCTTACATACGGTTCCGGGATTCACCATGACACTTCCCAGGAAGATGGCCATAATCAATGCTCCACCCAGCAAAGCGATCATACAGATACAGAAAATGAAAAAGGACCGCTTGCTTCGTAAGGGTAGAATTGTCAATTTTTTCATACTGGAATAACTCCCCGGAATTTATTTGAATTTATCAGGATAAAGCTGCTGGGCGATGGTTTTTACAAGTTCTGCTGAACCGGCGGAACCTTGCATGATCGCACAGTTTGCCACGTAGATCTTGTCCTCTTTAACGGCACGAAGATCCTTAGTATAAGTATTGGTTTTGAGGAATTCTTTCTTGGCATCCACATCCCCATTGTATTCCAGGATCAGGATTGCATCGGGATCTTTTGCAACGACTTCTTCCCAGGACGGAGTAGCCCAGCCCTTTTCAATCTCGCTGAAGGAGGAGATGGCTCCGGCTTTCTGCAGAATGTCACCGGGCATACCCTGACATGCGGTGAAAGGAGCATCCTCACCGGAATCGTATACGAATACATTTACCGGATTCTTAAATGCGTCGTCGCCCAGAGTCTTAGCAACTTCATCCAGAGTATCTTTCATGGCCTGTACTTTCTGTGCAGCCACATCCTCTACCTGGAAGATCTTACCCAAAGTTTCATAATCTTTGTAAAGATCCTCGAATTTTGCGCTGTCAGAACATACATAAGGGAAGTAAGGAGCGATGTTATGCTGTTTGCAGAAATCGATACTGTAGTTCTTGTCTGAGAATAAGCTGTCCCATCCAATCAGGAAATCCGGCTCAACAGCAAGAACCGTCTCTTTGGACACGTCTCTCAGGTTGGTTCCTGCCTCTACCAACTCCTTTACTCCTTCTTCATTGGGATACTGGTAATCAGTATTCACACAAGCACCGGATACGTAACCGGCCATGCAGTCATCCAGCCCCAGGTCGAAGAACATGTCAGCCATCTGATCACCGTCGGCTACAACATGGGTCGGCTTGGCAGTGAAGGTGTAATCCACATTTGTACCTAAACCGCTTCGGTCAAGATTCAGTGTGATGGTAACTGGTTCATATTCTCCGGTTTCTCCTGCAGCTTCCTGCGTAATCTCCACAGAACCTTCTGTCTTGGCTTCGGAGCTTTCTTCTTTCTTGGAACCACAGCCTGCCAGCATACCTGCTGCCAGTGTAAGTGCCAATAATGATGCTAATACTTTCTTTCTCATAGTACCTCCTTTTATGCGTGAAATTACTCACGCGCATCTCGTAATTGTTGATAGTTACGCTACAAAAAT
>CAMNGO010000163.1 GCA_946538445.1 uncultured Lachnospiraceae bacterium | reverse complement strand
TGGAGATATCTTCGGAGACTTCTTCGGTGGCGGCGGCCGCAGCAGTGCAAGACGTAACGGTCCGAGGCAAGGTCCCAATCTCCGCGCTGCCGTTCGTATTACGTTTGATGAGGCAATCCGCGGTGTAGATAAGGAACTGGATATCGCACTGAAGGATGAGTGTAAGACCTGTGGCGGCAGTGGAGCCAAGCCGGGAACCAGTCCGGAAACCTGTCCGAAATGTGGCGGCAGGGGCCAGGTGGTATATACCCAGCAATCCATGTTCGGAACCATCCAGAATGTACAGCAGTGTCCGGAATGTAACGGCTCCGGTCAGGTGATCAAACAAAAATGTTCCGACTGCAATGGAACAGGTTATATAAAAGTCAGAAAGAAAGTCAAGGTTTCTATCCCTGCCGGTATTGATAACGGACAAAGTGTACGTATCCGTGAGAAAGGAGAGCCCGGAATAAACGGTGGTCCCAGAGGAGATCTCCTGGTCAATGTTCAGGTGTCCAGACATCCGAAATTCCAGAGACAGGAGTACGATATCTTCTCCACGGAGCCCATCAGTTTCAGTCAGGCTGCTCTGGGAGCCACCATCAATATTGATACGGTGGACGGACCTTACTCTTATACCATCAAACCAGGCACACAGACTGATACCAGGATCCGCTTAAAGAACAAAGGTGTTCCCAGTCTTCGAAATAAGAATCTGAGAGGAAATCATTTCGTTACCTTTGTGGTTCAGGTGCCGGAACACATGACAGCTGCCCAGAAAGAAGCCCTTCGCAACTTCCAGGTAGCCATGGGTGAAATCGAGGAAGAAACCCCGAAAAATGGCACGGAAAAAACCGAGAAAAAAGGTTTCTTCGGTGGAAAGAAGAAAAAATAAACAGTATCAGTGATGTCAATATAAAGTGACAGGACATTTTGACGGCGATCATATCGATATCTACTAATAAAGTGGTACCCTATGTGGGGTTTTCCTTCGAAAATCGAGAAAACGTTTTCTCAGGAAACCCCGCACATAATCCACTTATATCAGAGATAAGTGAATGATCGCTTAAATATTGTCCTGTCACTTTTTCTTTATTCTTATGATGTTCTGTTGCTGTTTGATTTTACCGGGGCATTATGATACACTACAAAACAGTTAAATAAGGTTTTTGAGGAGTTGAATATCATGAAATGGAATAAACTGACGATAGAGACCACCACTGCTGCGGAGGACATGCTCAGTTATGAATTGCAGGAGATGGGGATCGAAGGTGTTGAGGTGGAGGATCATGTTCCTCTGACGGAAGAGGAGCGTAAGATCATGTATGTGGATCTTTTGCCCGATGAGATTGCCCCGGATGACGGGACCGCAAAGGTGACCTGTTATATTGATGAGAAAGAAGATCTTCCTTCCATGGTGGCCAGGATCCGGGAGAAGATTAAAGAACTGTCCGATTTTCTTCCCATGGGAACCGGAAAGATAACCCTGGGTGAGACGGAGGAAGAGGACTGGATCAATAACTGGAAAGCATTCTTTAAACCATTCCGTCTGGATGACAATATCGTGATCAAACCTACCTGGGAAACTCTTGAGGAAGAGAAGGAAGAGGATATCGTCATTGAGATCGATCCGGGTACCGCTTTCGGGAGCGGATCACATGAGACAACCAAGCTTTGTATCTCCGGATTAAAGAAGTATGTAGAGGAAGATACGGAACTTCTGGATGTGGGAACCGGCAGTGGAATACTCTCAATCATCGGTCTGAAATTAGGTGCAAAGCATGCCGTTGCTACGGATATTGATCCCAATGCCATCCGGGCTACCGAGGAAAACTTTGAGATCAATGGTGTGACTCCGGACATGGCAGTGGTTCACAGGGTTAATATACTGGATCCGGAAGAAGCCGGCTCATTTTTTGACCGATACGATGGAAAGACATACGATATCGTGGTAGCCAACATACTGGCCGATGTCATCATCCCTCTATCTGCCATCGTTCCACCCTTACTGAAAAAAGGTGGTATTTATATCACCTCCGGCATCATCAATACCATGGAAGAGCCTGTGAAGGAAGCGATTCTCCAGAATGGTTTTGAGATCCTTGAGGTAAACCATATGAAGGACTGGGTATCTATCGTAGCCAGGAGATAACAGGTGTATTATGTATCAGTTTTTTATAGAAGAGAATGAGATCCGGGATGATGGGATCCATGTCAGAAATCCCCAGAATGTAAATCACATGCGAAATGTGTTGCGTATGCGTCCCGGAGAGAAGGTCCGTCTGTGCTGTCAGGAGACCGGCAGAGAATATATTTGTGTCATTGAGCAGCTTGCTCATGACGAGATACTGGCCGGAATCCAGGATATAGATGGAGAAAACAGGGAACTGCCATGCAGGATTACCCTTTTCCAGGGCCTCCCCAAGGGGGATAAGATGGAATGGATCATCCAGAAGGCGGTGGAACTGGGCGCGGCAGCTATCGTTCCGGTCACCATGAAGCGTTGCATCATGAAACTGGATGAGAAAAAAGCGGCAAAAAAGGTGGACCGCTGGAACCTCATTGCACAAAGTGCTGCCAAACAATCAAAAAGAAACCGGATTCCGGAGGTATCCCGAGTCCTTAGTTTTCAACAAGCCCTGGATCTGGCATCTGACATGGACGGCATACTGGTTCCTTATGAAGATGCCGAAGGAATAAGTCACACCAGGAAAGTATTGTCGGAAATGAAAGAAAAATCATCTCTGGCAGTCTTCATCGGCCCGGAAGGAGGATTTGAGAAGTCGGAAGTCCATGCCCTGGAAGAGGCCGGTGGGGAATCCATCACCCTGGGCCACCGTATTCTTCGTACAGAAACGGCAGGAATGACTACCTTATCCATCCTCATGTATCTGATGGAAGAAGAGTAAGAAACAGGATTTACAAATAAGTTTGAATACTTTTAAGTTTTTGTTGTACATTCTCATTTCGTATGCTAGAATATCCTTTGTATGTAAAAAGTGAGGAATTTGTATGTATAAACTAATTGCACAGGATGGATGTGCCAAAAGAGGTTCTTTTGAGACGGTTCACGGAACCATCCAGACCCCGGTATTTATGAATGTGGGGACGGTGGGCGCTATTAAAGGTGCCGTAAGTACGGATGATCTTAAGACCCTGGGTACCCAGGTTCAGTTATCCAACACCTATCATCTGCATGTACGAACCGGAGATAAACTGATCAAGCAGTTTGGCGGACTTCACAAATTCATGGTCTGGGACCGCCCGATCCTCACAGATTCCGGTGGATTTCAGGTGTTTTCACTGGCCGGTCTCAGAAAGATCAAGGAGGAAGGGGTCTATTTTCAATCCCACATCGACGGTCACCACATTTTTATGGGCCCGGAAGAAAGTATGGAGATCCAGTCCAATCTTGGTTCTACCATAGCCATGGCTTTTGATGAATGTCCCTCCAGTGTAGCTGAGAAGGAATACATACAGGAATCCGTGGATCGCACCAGCAGATGGCTGGAGAGATGTAAGAGAAAGATGGCGGAACTCAATGCCAGGGAAGATACAGTGAATCCCAGGCAGATGCTTTTCGGTATCAACCAGGGCGGTATCTACGAAGATATCCGGATCGAACATGCCAAGCGTATTTCCCAGATGGACCTGGACGGTTACGCCGTAGGAGGTCTGGCAGTGGGGGAGAGTCATGAGGAAATGTATCGGATCCTTGATGCGACTGTGCCTCACCTGCCGGTAGATAAGCCTACTTATCTTATGGGCGTGGGTACGCCTGCCAACATACTTGAGGCAGTTGACCGGGGAGTTGATTTCTTTGATTGTGTCTATCCCAGCAGGAACGGAAGACATGGACATGTCTACACAAAGCACGGTAAGATCAATCTGTTTAATAAGAAACATGAACTGGATCACAGGCCCATAGAAGAGGGTTGCGGATGTCCCGCCTGCCGTTCTTACAGCAGGGCTTATATTCGCCATCTGCTCAAGGCAAAAGAGATGTTGGGTATGCGCCTTTGTGTTCTTCATAACCTGTATTTCTACAATCATCTCATGGAGCAGATCCGTGATGCCATCGAAGAACATCGTTACAAGTCGTTCAAAAAATCCATGTTGGAAGGATTTTTAAGCCCGGAAGATTGATTCCGGCAGTTATATTTATCAGATAGAAAATGGAGGTTTCTACTATGTTATTAGCAAGTGGTTTAGCTGGCGGATGGGGCCTGATCGCCTTTTATGTGTTGCTTTTCGGAGGTCTGATCTATTTTATGAGCATCCGTCCCAACAATAAGCAGAGAAAAGAAAGGGAAGCCATGAATGCTTCCATGAAGGCCGGTGACAGTGTTCTGACCACCAGCGGTTTCTATGGCGTCATCATCGATATCATGGATAACACTGTAATCGTTGAGTTCGGAAATAACCGTAACTGCCGTATTCCTATGCAGAAAGAGGCAATCCAGGCAGTGGAAAAGCCGGATTACGCGAAAACTGAGGAAGAAGAGTAATCAGATTAACAGTTGCAGATTTTGACAGATTTATGATATACTAAAGGTTGAAAATGTCAGTTTCTGACATGATTTAGTATATTTTATGAAGGAGGCTTAATGATGAAGCACGTTAAAACTCTTACAGGAAACAAAACATATGCATCAACCGTATGCAAAGGTGGTTGTGGCGAGTGCCAGACTTCCTGCCAGTCCGCATGCAAGACATCTTGTACAGTTGGTAATCAGACTTGCGAGAATGAGAAAAAATAATTGCCGGACACTGATACACTTAAGGTGTATCTGCGATCCTTTCCCTAAAGATATGCTTTCAATAGGGTGAACAGACCTCTGTTCACCCTATATGTGTGATAACAGCTTTTGAAGGATCGGTCCTTACAATACTGA
>CAMNGO010000162.1 GCA_946538445.1 uncultured Lachnospiraceae bacterium | reverse complement strand
AAGATCGTATCAGAGTCGAGAGCTGCCCTGGTAAGTGCCTGCCGGTCCAGGCATCTGCAGGTGGGATATGATATCCTGTCCAGACCGGTTCTCGTAGTGGATATCGGGTCTTCCACCACCGATTTCGCTTATATTATGAGTGGCAAAGAGGTGGGACTGAAGACCGGAGGAGAGGTGGCCCTGGGTGGAGGCATCATGGATGAGATTCTGCTGGATGAAGCCATCGAAGCCTCGTCGGACTCCGCCAAGATCCGAAGGATATTCAACGAACATGAAGCCTGGCGAACCTACTGTGAGTTTGCGGCAAGACGCCTTAAGGAGAAATACTATTCCGATGTGGAATACTGGAAGAATGAACGGATCACTCAGACCATCAGCATACGTACCCAGCTGATTCCCACCAGACTGAAACTGACCATGAGCGCAGAGATCGCGGATAAATTGCTGAACAAAAAGGTTGACCGGCTGGGAGGAAAATCTTTCCGCCGTGTGTTCACGGACAGCCTGAAGCAGGTGAGGGAGAGTATTTCCGACCGCCAGCCTGAGCTGATATTCATGACGGGCGGAGTATCCCGCATGCAGGAACTGAGAAACTGGTGCAGGGAAGTGTTCCCTGAAGCAGTGGTCATATGTGGCAGTGAACCGGAGTATTCTGTAGCTAAAGGTCTCGCGCATTGCGGGCTCATTGATGAGGAACTGAGGATATTTAAGGCTGAAATCGCTGAATTGATTCAATCCACGGTCATCGAGGATATCGTGGAGGAACATATAGAAGAGCTGTACAGGAACACCGTGGACAGTATCGTGGATCCCATACTGGAGAAGGTTGCCATCCCGGTGATCGACCGGTGGAGGGACGGTTCCATCGAGCGCCTCGGAGATATCGATTCCATTCTCGAGAAAGAAATCGATGACTATCTGCACTCGGAGGAAGGAAGGGAACTGATGACGAAAACGGTGACTTCCTGGCTGAAAAAAGTTTCCCTTGGACTGGAAACACATACCATGCCCATATGTGTCCGGCATAATGTTCCCTTTACCGCCCTAAGCCTGACTTCCTATCTGTCTCTTTCGGACATCGATATCCGCGTGGAGGCAAAGGAACTGTTTGCCATCGGGGAGATTACCTGGCTGATTGATGCCATCGTCTCCGTGGTGGTCGGACTGCTGTGCGGCGGAGGAGGGCTGGCTCTGATCGCCGCCGGAATAGAAGGCATCCTGATCGGCTTTGTGATCTCCGCCCTGGTTCTTGTTCTTGGCAGAGAGCAGATGCAAGGGGCATTTCTGAAGATGAATATACCCAAGCCCATGCGCAAACTGATGCCCAAGACCTATCTCCGCTCCAGGGCCGACCGTATCAGCAGAGATGTAAAAGCCAGCTTATACGGAAAGCTTGAACAGGAGAAGAGCGAAGATATTACCAGAAAACTGGTGGAGGACATCTCAGATCAGATCGAGATATGCCTGACCAAGATGGCTGAGGTTGTGGAGATACCTCTTGGTTAAATTGTGATCAAAACAGAATAAGACCGTTATAACAAAAGAAGGAGCTGCTATGACAGCTCCTTCTTTATTTAGAAAATCAGGATTTTGATTTCTTTGCAATGCTCAGGATAAATTCCGCAACTCTCTGGGATGCTTTACCGTCCTGGATGTCAAAGTTCTTGCGACAGAATTCCTTTACCAACTCATGCTCGTAGTCATTGTTTTGAATGCTGTCTATCAGTTCCTCCTGGGTTCTTACGATCTTGCCCGGCACAAATTCTTTGTAGTCGGTGTAAAAATCTCTGGAGGAGATGTAATTCTCCAGGTCATAAGCATAGAAGAGCATGGGGATATCCAGGATGGATGCCTCATACACAACAGAAGAATAATCAGTGATCATCACATCGGTGATAAAAAGAAGATGGTTGATCTCGGATTTATCAGAGAAATCAAAGATTCTGGAAGCGTTCTCCTCTTTGATCTTATACTTAAGGCTCACAAAAGGATGATGCTTGATGATCAGGATGTAATCTTCCGGCAGAGCCTCGATAAAACGGTTCGGGTCAAACCGTTTCTTTTCATAAAATGCGGAATTCTTGCCGTTTCCCCTGAAAGTCGGGGCAAAAAGAATGATCTTTTTGTTTTCCAGCTCCGGGTAAGTCGCATACAATTCTTTCCGGATCTTTGTCTTTACTTCCTCGTCCCAGAAGATATCTGTACGGGGTACCCCGTAAGGGATGATCTTCTCCTGTGCCACACCAAATCCCTCGGCATAGTATTTTGCCACGTATTTTGAAGAGACAAAAGCGTAGTTATAGTTTCTGTGCTGGGTGGAATTCTGCTTCGGACCTGCAGACTTTCCTGTGCGGGAGAACCCGAAGGTTTTGAATGCGCCGCAGGCATGCCACAGCTGTACCAGCTTGGTTTTTCTGGAAAGCTGCAGTTCCTGGAAGTAGGGGACATAGTCATCCGTTACAACCACCTGGGCTTTTCCGAGCTTTCTGGCCATATCCAAGAGCATGGGGATACCTGCTTCCCTGATTTCTTCCGGATGAAGCCAGAAATAGAAAGGTATACCGCGTTCTTTTTTCAGGTATTCATAGACGAACTCCATATTTCCTGTCATATCATTTCTCCGGTTGGAGAGGAACATGATGCCCTTTTTTCTGGGATGAAATGCGGAGACCGTCAGATAAGACAGTTTTAAAAGCTGGGATTTAAATCCTTTCGATCCTCTGGAGTTACGGCAGAAGGAGAAATATCGCCAGGCCAGAAGATGGATGAATTTATTTCCGAATCCTCCTGTCAGATTCGGGTCCACATACTCGGTGTGAAGAGTCAGCATTCCCAGTACGTCCAACACGAAGAAGGGGGTCAGGAGGAAGGCGCAGAGGTAACTGCAGATTTTTAATAGGATAGCAAGCACCGTCTGCAGTGCGTTGGGTTGCTTCTCATAGAGACAATCAATCTCCTGAGGCATATGGATCTCGAGAAAATCCGGATGAGAATCCACCTGGACTTTTTTACCCTGACCGATAAACTCTACATTGAAAGGCACTTTCTCATAGATCTTATTATCATAATCCACGTCAATGGTCAGCTGACAGTCCTTCCATTTACAATCCCAGAACATGGAAACCAGGAAATAACTGTAAGTCCCCACGAAGGATGCTTTCCCGGTATCTTCATCATATTCAAAGGTGGGATTGGGAAGGACAAGCCTTCGATTGTCGTATTGATTACTGAAGAACAGTTCAATCCGGGGTGGCCGTTGCCCCGGCTGGTATTGTTCTGCAATGACTTCCACAGATATGTCGACCTTGTACTTTTCGTTGATGAGGTCCTTGACAATTGCTATGGATTTTATATTAACTTCTATTTCCATGTATTCACCTTACCTATCTTATATGGTGTATTGATTATTTGCCCCTCAGCTTCATGTACTGCTCCCTCAGCTTCCAGAACTTGGAACTCTTCATCCACTCAATCTCATTTCTCAGACTGCGGATCTCTCTGTTCTGGTCACGGATCAAAGCATTTTTCTCACTGATGATCAGGTTTTTGTTGTTGACTTCTTCATTTTTCATATCGCGATATTGATCGAATCTTCTGATATGAGTCAAGGAGTACTCGGCCATACGGGCTTCCTGTTCCTCAAGGGTCAATTCCGGGAAGGGGCGTATCACACCGAAATTCTTCTCCCCTTGTACAAACCGGTCAAAGGGGGTATCCTTGCCGTTTAACATCTCCCGGCTGACATGGGGGATCTGATTCTTATCATATATCTCCAGGTAGTGATCCACTCTCTGCCTGTGGCCATGATAGAAAGCACTGTAATCTGCTTTTTCATACAAGTCAAAGATCGTAGTGTCATCCTTCAGGTCAAGATAAGAGATATGTGGAATATTATGGTAGGACGCTAATTCGGCTACACGGGAATCGCTGGCCAGGATATAGCAGGGAGTCCCTGCCAGAAGGCTGATGATATTCCCGTGGATACGGCTGCCGAAATTAAAGTCCATACCCGACAGAAATTCAACCCAGGAAGGCTGCTCGAGGAAGCCCACCATCTTAGAATCCTTCATAAAAGGATCGGTAAAATGTGCGGGATAATCAGCCGGGAAGTTGGGGGACTTGGCTTTGTTGTTGGGATAACCGATAAAAAGATTATGAATTTCCCAAACTACCTGGGAGATGAAAACTGCGTTTTCAAACCGTTGGCTCTCCCTGCGGATGAACTGGTAGAGCGGCGCCGGCAGCTCCGACTTCATATTATAGCTGACCTTGGAAGATGGGGTGAGCTCCGGCAGACGGATCTCGGGAAGGGAATCTCCGTAGGTGTACATGGAAGGACATCCGATTACGGTGAAATCCTTCTCCTCCACATAACCGAGGTGTTTCAGATAGGTTCCGGTTTCTTCCCCGCGGATACCTACTATGCTTGATTTCTGCAGCACCGCATTCATGAACCTCTTCACATCTTCGTCAAAAGAGAAGTTGTAATTATCACGGTCAATGGGGGCCTGAAGGCCCACTCCTACCACCACACATGGTATGTTAAGCTGCTCCACCAGATCGGTTATGCGGTTTAACTCCTTCATGAAACTGACACGAAAAGCATTTGCCAGAGGGATGATGAAGGCGGAACACTCATTGTTATAGTACTCAATCTCTTCTCTGGGAATCCTGGACCGGTTGAAACGGATGGTCTCGATTTCCGTATCGTCGGTCACCATAAGTGTACGGACTACACTTCTCAAAAATATGTAATTACCCGTATTATTTCCTATAAGGTTACGGATCAATACCTCTGAGGGAGTGTGGTCTTCCCCGAATTTAACATGTGATCGAACTAATATTTTTGCCATATTATTCTCCGTAATTATAGATTGTTTTTTTGATCTTTCTCCAGGGTTTCATTGGACTGTTTTTGTCACAACATATTTATTATATCATATAAATAATTATCCCGATAGTATTTT
>CAMNGO010000161.1 GCA_946538445.1 uncultured Lachnospiraceae bacterium | reverse complement strand
AGGTTAAGATTTGGGGATTCTATAAGGTAAAATGGGCAAATGTGATTTTATCCGTTCTGGTTTTTGCCCTTATTGTTGCAAGCTCTATCTTGCTGTCCCTGGCATTCGGCCAGTCTTTAGATCAGTTTTCTTTTACAAAGGATTTCTCCTTTACGGGAATCGGTGTGGCAAGTGCCTTTTTCACCATCATAGTAGCTTCCGCCCTGGAGGAGATTGGCTGGAAGGGCTATTGTGAGGATTCCATAGGGAACTATATGAATTGGTTCTGGGAGTCGGCCATCTTCGGAGCCATTTGGTCTTTCTGGCATTTTCCTCTCATTTTCATCGAAGGAACCTACCAGGCAGGTCTTATGGTGAATCCTCTCTTTGTAATCAACTTCTTTGTCAGCGCCATTCCCATGGGATTCATCATCACCTGGGTCTATCTTGCCAGCGACCGTTCCATCCTGGCCTGCATCATATTCCATCTCTTTGTTAATTTCATGCAGGAGAAGATTGCCATGACCTCAGAGACCAAATGCGTTGAGACGATCATCGTTTTTATAGCCACTTTTATTATTGTATGGCTTAAAAAGGACATGTTTTTTGAGACCCGCCATGTTGGCAGGATACTGGATGAATATCAGGAGAGGGATGCATTGACAGAAGAATTTGCCTGACCTTATAATTGATATCAAAAAAGAAAAGGAACTAAGCGATGATTTATACAGCAGAGATTAATGGCATAGGAGTAGAAGCCTATTATTCCGAGGAGAGTATTCAGGATATTTTCATTCCTCTTCTTGAGAGGCTTTCCAATATGTATGAGAAAAAGGGCAAAAGAATCATAGTTATGCTTGCGGCTCCGCCCGGTGCAGGCAAGAGTACTTTGGCACATTTCCTGGGATATCTATCAGATATCACAGAAGGAGTCCGGCCCATTCTGCCTATCGGTATGGATGGATTTCATCATTATCAGGACTATCTGGATAGCCATAACATGATGCGGGGAGGGCAGACTCATCTTATGAAGGAGTTTAAAGGGGCGCCCGAGACATTTGACCTTCCAAAACTCATGGAGAAAATCAAACAGATTTCAGAGGGTGAGGACTGTGGATGGCCGGAGTACTATCGTATCGCCCATAATCCCATAGAGGATGCCATCCGGATTCAGGGGGATATCATACTGATCGAGGGAAACTATCTGCTGCTTGATCTTGAGGGATGGAAAGAACTGAGAGAGTATGCGGATTATACCATAAGGATTACTGCTGATGAGGCCTTGCTGAAGAACAGACTGGTGGACCGTAAAGCTATGAGTGGAATTTCACGGGAAGAGGCGGAAGCCTTTGTGGAAAAGAGCGATCTCTATAATGTGCGGACCTGCCTGAAATACACCATGGATGATACGGATCTGACCTTACAGTTGATGGAAGATGATTCACTTAGAATGGCGGAAGATAAATAAGGACAAGAAAATGAGTTGCAGGGAGGACGTTACTAATCTGGGGGTATCCTCCCTGCTTATTTATATTATTTTTTCAGTTTTAAACCGTCTTTGAAGGCTTCGCCAACACGCTCTGTGACTTTGTAGTAGCCATGTGTGTAAGGATCAAAGGCGATGGCATTCACCAGGGACATATCTAACTTGCCATCTACCATCACATGCTCGTCGGCCGTAACATTGACAACCTTGCCAATCACGCCCACACCATAGTCATTGTGCTGGTACTCGATGAATTCACACTCCAGGCAGAGGGGGAATTCATTGATGACCGGAGCGTCTACCATTTCTGCCTTGCTGGCAGTGAGACCGCTGCGTTCAAATTTATCATTTACCTTATTGCCGGACTCTACTCCGAAGTAGTCTGCTTCCACCCGATGAGCGGCATCCGCGATACTAACGGTAAAGGCCTTTTTCGCTTTGATATTCTTTACGGTTTTATGGGTTTCGGTCAGGTTGAGGGCCACGGTTCCTCTGGACTGCATGGTTCCCCAGGCAGCATTCATGACATTTACGCTACCATCTTCATTGTATGTAGCCACCATAAGGACAGGCATAGGAAAGATTCCTTCTGTAATGTTAAGTTTTGTTCTCATATAAGATACCTCGCTTTTTTCTAGGATTGACAGGGCTAAATGCCCTGTATATAATTGTAATCAGTCAGGTAATAAATTCAAGTACTGATTTTTTGGATAGGTACTATCTTTGAGGAAAGCGTAATGATTAAGAAATATATCGAAAATGCAAATTTTGAGGATACAGGTTTCAGTTATACCCTGTCCCTGATCTCCGGAAAACATAAAATGGTGATCCTGTACTGTCTGATGGAATATGAGGTGGTACGTTTCAATGAATTGAAACGATACCTGAAAACCATCTCTGATAAGACTCTCAGTGTGAACCTGAAAGAGCTGGAGGCAGACCGGCTGATCATCCGCACAGAATATCCCCAGATCCCTCCGAAGGTGGAATACAGTTTAAGCGACAGGGGCAAATCTTTGATGACTGTCCTGGACCAGCTCTGTGTCTGGGGAGAAGAAAATAAAGAATAAGACAATAGAAAAGATACAGGAAGGAGATTGTATTTCGCTATCCCGTATCTTTTTGCTTCTTCTAGAATTGTTTTACCTTAACATACTGAGGTTGCTGTTTGCGTCCTGCGCGGTAACCGATGAAACCGATTAGTACAGTGCCTAATATCAATAATGTTTTCATATATCTAACCTCCTTAACCCAACTGATAACATGAGTATTCTTCAATAAGGGGAGCGTACTCAAGTCCTAATCGCTGATACAGATCGTCGGCACTTGGATTCATGCCGTAGATGTTAAAAAATGTTTTGATCACCATGTTCAGTAATTGTTTCATTTCTAGTAAAGTTCTGTTTTCTTTCTGCATATCTAAGTACCTCCTTAATCTGTTTATTATATATGTTAAAAGCAGGAGCTTTCCTGCTGATGTTACTGATTCTAAAGTGCTTTTGTTTCCAAATTGTGCACAGGCTGTGAATTCTTTGTGAAGAGCAGAGGGGAAGATGATTCCTTTCTCCTTCCCATCTATGGTATACTAAATACAGTAATTTGTTGTATTAGGAAGAGGTGGAACTAAGGATGATCTATATAGGATGTCATCTATCCGTGACAGCCGGCTATGAAGCCATGGGGAAGAGGATGAGCCGGTTTGGAGGGAATACCTTCGCCTGGTTTACCAGAAATCCTCGTGGCGGGAAATCGAAACCGCTGATTCCGGAGGATGTGGATGCCTTGCGCAGCCATGTGAAGAAAGAAGGTTTCGGGCCTCTGGTTGCCCATGGCAGCTATACCATGAATCTGTGTTCCGCTAAGGAAGAGACCCGGTTAAATGGCTTTGAAATGCTGCAAAAAGATCTGCAGCGTATGGAAATGGTTCCCGGCAACCTTTATAATTTCCATCCCGGTGCTCACACAGGCCAGGGACCGGAGACCGGGATCCGGCTGATCAGTGAAGCCCTGAATCGGGTGATGAAACCGGATATGCCTACCACGGTTCTCCTGGAGACCATGGCCGGAAAAGGCTCTGAGATAGGTGGCTCATTTGAAGAACTGCGAGAGATCATCGACAGAGTGGACTGCAAGAACAAGATCGGAGTCTGCCTGGATACCTGCCATGTCTGGGATGGAGGATATGATATCGTTCATCATCTGGATGAGGTGCTGCAGCATTTTGATGAGGTGATCGGACTTTCCAGGCTCAAGGCAGTTCATTTCAATGACAGTAAGAATGACCTTGGTTCTCATAAAGATCGCCATGAAAAGCTTGGTCAGGGCTTTCTTGGCATGGAAGCCATGAAACGGATTGCGCTGCATCCGGTCTTCCAGGGACTTCCTTTTATCCTTGAAACACCCAATGAGGATGAGGGATACATGGAGGAAATAAGGACGGTAAAAGAATGGCAGGAAGAAGGATAAGAAGATGAATATACAGATATTTGGCACAAAGAAAAGCTCTGATACCAGAAAAGCGGAACGTTTTTTCAAGGAGCGGGGCATTAAATTTCAATATATTGACCTTAAGCAGAAAGGGTTAAGCAAGGGGGAATTTCAGAGTGTAAGCAGGGCGGTCGGCGGTCTGGATGCAATGATCGATCCGGACTGCAAGGACAAGGACCTGCTTGCCCTGATCAAATATATTGCTTCCGAAGACAAAGTACAGAAGGTGCTGGAGAACCAGTCTGTATTAAAACAACCCATCGTCCGCAACGGAAGCCAGGCAACCGTCGGCTACCAGCCGGATGTCTGGAAAAACTGGAAATAAGGAGGAAAATCCTATGTATTACGTACCCGATGGAACACAACGCTGTGGATTCTATGAATGTGAAGAATGTAGACAAAGATTCCTGGATATCCGCATAGCCCCTCAGATCTCATGCCCTTACTGTGGAGAAGAGCTGGACATGGAGATCGGGCCGGATGACGATATGCCGGAAATCAAAGAGTCTGCAAAGCTCCTTGAGATGGTCCAGGGCGAGGATGTCAAGAAATATGATACCCTGCTTAGTCTGGCGATTACCGGCGGGGATTACGGATGGATCTGATGAATCCAAAAATAATCCGCGCGGATTAGTCGTGATGAAACCGATGGAAGTTCATTTGTAGAAGGGATATAGAAGAGGGGGAGAAATATGCTTGATAGAGATAGTGTATACAGAAAAAGGAGATCAATCCGCAGTTTTGATGGAGATAAAGCCATAGAAAAAGAAGACTTGATGCTGATTTTAGAGGCAGGGTCCTATGCTCCAAGTGGGGGCAACAGCCAGACCACCCACAGACTGGTAATCACCGATAAAGAGATTCTTGCCAAGCTGGAAGGACTGGTTCAGCAGGAATTTGCCAAGATGGAGATCAAGGAGGATACCTATAAGAGCATACAAAATAGCATCCTGCGATCCAGACAGGGGAAATATTTCTACGATTATCAGGCCCCGATCTTAATCGTCATGGCCAATAAAAAGAGTTATGGAAATGCAATGGAAGACTCGGCTATGATGATCCAGAACATGATGCTTCAGGCCACGGAACTGGGCATCGGTTCCTGCTATATCAAC
>CAMNGO010000160.1 GCA_946538445.1 uncultured Lachnospiraceae bacterium | reverse complement strand
ATTCTATGAGGTCCGCATGGAGCAGAAGGTTGCGAAAAACCATACTGCCAGATTGAGGGTTTATCTTCCGGTGAACTGGAACCATTGTTTTATGGGGATAGCCGGTGCCGGGACCAACACGGAAGTGGACTGGTTTTCCGCAGTACGATTCAACGTCATCTCCTGGCCTATGGCCTTGAAGAATGGATATGCAGCCGGCGTGACAGATAATGATACCGCCATCCGGCTGGACTGCAGCTGGGGTTTTGATGAGAATGGAAATCTGGAGTGGGATCACATTGATTCCTGGGCCTTTACAGCTATACATGAGATGACTGTCTGTGCCAAAAAAATCGTGGAGGCGGTTTATCTTGAAAAGATTAAGGCCAGCTATATGCATGGCACTTCCGGGGGAGCCCGGGAGGTCATGACAGAAGCCCTTCTTTTCCCTAAGGATTATGACGGCTTATGGGCGGATGCTCCGCCTATCGATCATGTTAATCTGACCTTTACCTGTGTCTGGGCAGCAGTAGTGGAAGCCAATGAGAAACATGTGGTGGCCCTGTCCAAATATAAAAAGGCCCGTGATATCGCCATCCATGATCCGGTACTCCGGTATCTGCCTTATAACAGCAAGGATGCTTTCTGGAGAAAGTTCATCCATGATCTCTATGGTTTGGAGACAGAGGACGGACCGATCACCAGAAAGGATATTCAGGTTATGGTGAAGACCTGGGACGGACCGGTCCTTAAAAATGGGAAGAGAATCACTTATGGATTCGGCCCTACCATTCGTCAATGGCCTCTCCCTACAGGGAATCCCATGTATGGATACTTCCAGAGAAAACCGGACGGACGCTATGGTTTGATGCCCATCGCAGAACAGTATATCCGCTGGACTGTGGGAGATCCTGACTTTGATATCCATAGCTGCAGTTACGAACAGTTTTCTCAGATTTATTATGAATGTCACAGAAAGCTGGATCGCTACAGCTTTAATCAGAAAGATCTGACGGCATTCGCAGCCCAGGGAGGTAAACTGATCATCACCCAGGGAACCGGTGATTGTGTTCTCCCCTATGAGACGATGATCGATTACTACATGGAGGTCTTTGATTATTTCCCGTCAGAAAAGATGCTGAATAAGACCCTTCGGCTCTATATGCCCGAGCTGGCCGGGCATTCGATCCTGGATTGGAGCGGCCCTGCAGTATCCATCGCAGACGGTATGAGAGCCCTGGTTGCATGGGTGGAAGGCAAGAAAGAACCGGACAAACTACCTACCATGCGGTATGATTTTGCGGCTGAAAAAGTGGTGGAGTCCTCGGAGGTTAAACTGTACAGCCAGTGGACTTTCCGTAAAAACATGATGAAACTGATATCGGATAATAAAAAAAGATTGTGATTGTGAGATCATAATACACGAAAGAGGGTAACAAAAGTTTTATTATAAGACCTTTGTTACTCTTTTATATTATTGAAATTAAAAATATTTGAAACTAAATGATTATTATTGACAATTAATTTCAAAGGTATTAATATTTTATACTGTGATGAGTTGATTTGAAAGGCGAAGGGATATTTTATGGAGACAAAACATGTTGTGGCAGCCATAATAAGAAAAGGAGATCGTATTTTCGCTACCCAGAGAGGATATGGAGATATGAAAGGGGGATGGGAGTTCCCCGGGGGGAAACTGCTCGACGGAGAAACCCCGCAACAGGCTCTTGTCAGGGAAATCCGTGAAGAACTGTCCACCGAGATTTCGGTGGGAAGACTATATGAAGTGATTGATTATGATTATCCGGATTTTCATCTGCATATGGAGTGCTACTTCTGCTCTGTGATCCGGGGAGAACTCACCTTAAAGGAGCATATGGCATCCAGATGGCTTACCAGGGAAGAACTGGACAGTGTAGATTGGCTTCCTGCCGACCGCAATCTGATTGACAGACTTAAAAAGGAAGGATTCACCCTTCGTAACCTGGTATTTGATGTGGGACATGTGCTTCTCCAGTATCGATGGGTAGAGATGTTCATGGATTATGGTTTGTCTGAGACGAACAGTAGAAGGATCGGAGAAGAAATGTTCTCCAATCCCATTTGGACAGACAAGTTCGACCGTGGAATCTGGGGACCGGACCGGATGGTGGAAGAGTACGCCAGCTATCTGCCGGAAAGTGATGTGACTTATATCCGCCAGTTTATGACAGATGCCAAGATGATGCGGGGAGAAGACCGGACGGAGATCTGGGAGTCCATCCGCCGTCTCAGGGAGAAAGGCTACCGTACCTATATCCTGTCCAATTATTCGGAGTATCTCTTCACTCTTCACACGGAAGGGGCTCCATTTATGGATTATATGGATGGTGTGGTGGTTTCTTATGAACCCAAAGTGATCAAACCGGAGAGGGAGATCTATGACTACCTCATGAATAAATATGATCTGAAGTTCGAGGAGTCCATCTTCTTTGATGACCGTCTTGAAAATGTACAAAAGGGTCATGAGTTGGGTATGGATGGTGTCTGGGTGACATCCCGTAAAATGTTGGCGGATACCCTGGAGTCTTTGCTAAAAGATGAATGACGAAAGGGATAGCATAATAATATAGAAAAGAACAGGAGAAATAATAATGGTAACAGTAGCATATGTCGGTTTTGGAGTCAGTGTAAGAGAATATCATATTCCCTATGTGGAGAACAGGGATGATATCAGGGTGAAATATGTTTACCGCAGGGAGGAAGATATCCCTCAGTTTGCAGAGTACGAACCGTTTTATCCCGAAATTATCTTCACCACGGACTTTCAGTCTGTCCTGGATGACGAAGAGGTGAACCTTGTGGTGGTAAACACACCGGATCAGTTCCATGTTCCTTACGCAAAACAGATTCTGAACGCCGGGAAACATGCTTTGATTGAAAAACCCTTTGCCCCGACAGCAGCGGAAGCTAAGGAAGTCTTTGATCTTGCCAGGGAGAAGGGGCTGGTCTGCATGCCAAACCAGAACCGTCGTTTTGATGCGGATTTCCTTGCTTTAAAAGACGTAATCAACAGTGGTAAGATCGGGGACATTGTGAAACTGGAAAGCCATTATGATTATTATAAAACAAATGGCTGGTATGATCATCTCGGTACCCTTTATAATCTGGGAGTTCATACCACAGACCAGGTAGTCAGCCTTTTTGGTATTCCGGAGATGACATATTTCGATGTGCGCAGCATACATCATCCCGGCATCGGAGATGACTATTATGATCTGGAATTCTACTATGGAAATATGAAGGCTACGGTCAATACCAGCATGTGTGTCTCCATCGATTATCCCCGGTTTACCCTTCATGGAACCAAGGGAAGTTTCACCCTGCCCCCGGTAGTGCATAATTCCGGAAAGAAAAAAGTGGTAGGACGCCATAAAGTGAGTATGGCACCGGCTTCCGAGGACCGCTGGGGAACTCTGGTATATCATGACGAGAATGGTGAGACTGTCACAGAGAAAGTTCCCGTGGACTGTGCCCACTATGAACGAATCTACGATAACTTGGTGGATGCCATCGAACATGGGGCTGAGAAATGTATTAAAGATGAGGAAGTAATCTGTGTTCTTGAGATGCTGGAAGCTGCGACAGAGGTTGCCAAATCCCATAAATAAATGATTGAAAAGTAATAAGGATACGGATTTTAAGAGACATCAGGAGTAAAAATATGAAGGAAATCAGATTAGGAACCATCGGATCCGGGGCCATCGTCCGCTCCATCCTTGACAATGTGAAACTGACAGAGGGAATCAGACTGGAGGCAGTCTATTCCAGAACAGAAGAAAAGGGACGAAGCCTTGCCTCCGATTACGGAGTGGATAAAGTGTATACTTCCCTGGAGGACCTGTTTGCAGACGAAGCAGTAAACTTTATCTATGTAGCTTCCCCCAATAACCTCCATTATCCCCATACCAAGGCAGCCCTTCTGTCAGGAAAGAATGTAATCTGTGAGAAGCCCTTTGCCTCCACCAAAGAAAAGGCGGAGGAAGTGATAGCCTTGGCGAAAGAAAAGAAACTTCTGTTGGTGGATGCTACACCAACCTTTTTCCTTCCCAATCTTCAGATTCTGAAAGACCAGCTGTCCAAAGTAGGAAGAATCAAACTGGTCATGGGTAATTACAGCCAGTATTCCAGCAGATACGATGCTCTTCTTGCCGGTCAGGTGCCTAATGTATTCAGCCCGGATTATGCAGGGGGCTGTCTGATGGATATCAACTATTATAATGTCTATCTGAATGTGGCCCTTTTTGGCAAACCAAAGAAAACAGTCTATCTTCCTAACATATATGATAATCTGGTGGATACGTCCGGTCTGCTTACCATGGAATATGAAGACTTCGTCAGCAGTCAGGCAGGTGCAAAAGATACCTGGGGTGTGAATTATTTCCAGATTGAAGGAGAAAAGGGATATATTTATATCAAAGACGGCAGCAACGGAATCGCTGAAGTCCGCCTGGTAACGAAGAACTCCGATGAAACCTTCAATCTCCAGCCTAATCCGGACAGGTGGTTCTATGAGGTGCAGGAGATGACGAAGATGATCCTTGATGGGGATCAGGATAAGATGGAGAAGGGATTGGAGACCATGCTTTCTGTCATCGAGATTATCGAAAGTTCAAGAAAAGCAGCAGGAATATATTTTACAGACGAAAAATAATCTATAAAAAGATCCGGCAGGATTTCCCCGAGTGGAAAATCCTGCCGGATTTTTTTATCTGTCAAAGCTTATCAAATGCGTAATAGGCAGCTCCAATCACACATTTTTCCGGCCTGTCCCCAGTGAAGATGATGTTCAGATCTTCTGCCGGATATGGTTTTCTGGTATGGAAGTGGATTCTTTCCGCCAGCAGGTCCTGTGGAAAATCCGGCATGGATGGAACACCGCCCCCCACAAGATTATAATCAGGATTCAATATGTTGATCTCCGTGGCGATTGCCATAGCCACCCGGTCGATATATTGTGTGAGAAGCGCTTCCTTCCCATGCTCTGTGAACAGATTGCCGATGGGAGTTTCCGGATAGTTGGTTTTCTGCAGTTTGGCCAGGTACAGTCCTCCGGCCAGACTTTCTATACATCCTACATTACCGCATCC
>CAMNGO010000159.1 GCA_946538445.1 uncultured Lachnospiraceae bacterium | reverse complement strand
CACGTGTCTAGCTTGGAAGGCTAGTGTTCTACCATTGAACTACACCCGCATATATGGATCGGGGTGACAGGATTTGAACCTGCGGCCTCTTGATCCCAAATCAAGCGCTCTAGCCAAGCTGAGCCACACCCCGATGAGCATATCTATAGTCGGCCACGCGACTGACAAATAGCATTATATCTCAGATGGGTACAAATGTCAACACAATTTTATAATTCTCTTTAATATATGTTTTTTTTGTTCATTTCCAATAATAATTAATAATATAATAAAACTCCTAGCAATCGGCAGATTATTTTTACTATATTCATATTATTATCAGAAAATAAGAAGGGGATAATCCTATTTATCCATAGATACAGAGGATTATCCCGTCTTGTCCCAATCTGATCTGTTTACTGATGCTATCAGGGTAAAGTGTTAAGGATTATTCAGCTTCTGCAACTTCTTCCTCAGCTTCCGGCTCTTCCTCTACTTTTACCTCTTCTTCCTCTTCTTCGTCCTCGTCATCCTCATCATCAAAGAAATCATCTTCGAATTCATCTTCGATGTCATCCAGATAATCCGGTGTTAAGTAACGATATACGGCTACGGCAACGCCGGCGATCACTGCCAAAGCACCGATGATAGCCAATGCCCATAAAACTTTTTTAAACTGTTCATCTTCCTTCTTCTCCATCAGAGAATTGAGCTTGGAGATTGCTAATAATTCTTCAAAGTTTTTCATCATCGTTTTCCTCCTTAGGTATTCATAACTAAAAAGATTACTGATGCCATTATACCATGCAACAGGCTGTTTTACCATAATAAATATACAGCAACTCTTAATTTTTATTTTTCGACTTTCTTCAGCTTCGCGAAAGATGCAAACATCTTCTTGCGGCCTACCCGGTCGAATTCCACCGTCACTTCATGGTCTTTTCCGTTTTTCACGATCCCTGTAACGGTACCGAGTCCGAACTTGATATGCTTGACACGGTCCCCTTCCCCATAGGAAAGCTCAGTAAGAGGAGCCACTTTGAAGTTTTTAAGCTGATACACTTCCGGCTTGCTTCGTTGGCCTGATCTTCGGGACCTGTCACCTGTCCCATGATCATATCCGGATCTGGAACTGCCGGAAGAATAATTATGGGACGATTTGTTTTTGTATTGATCAATGTACTCCTCGGCGATCTCCTCCACAAACCGGGATGGGCGGCTGTACTGCTGCTGCCCTCTCACCATTCTTCGGTCTGCGCAGCTTAAGTAAAGTCTTTCTTTGGCCCGGGTGATGCCTACATAGCAAAGCCTTCTTTCCTCCTCAATCTCGTCTTCCTCCCCGCTCATCATGGAGATAAATCCAGGGAAGATACCTTCTTCCATGCCTACCATAAACACGTTGGAAAACTCCAGTCCCTTTGCATTATGCAGGGTCATGAGAAGTACCTTGTTCTTATCCTCCTCCAGATTATCGATGGCGGAGTTGAGGGTGTACATATCCTTCTCCATAAGGAAACCGCGAAGAGAAGGCTCATCTTCATTCTCTTCATAATAGACGATGTCATTGATCAGTTCGTCGATATCATCCAGACGGCTTCTGGCTTCGTCCGTAAGCTCTGCTTCCAGTTCCTGCCTGTAGCCGGTCTTCTTCAGGATGAATTCCAACAGACCGGCGATGTCATCTTCCTCCGCATAATAATTCCGAAAACTCTCGATCAAAGCCCCGAAGTTTCTGACCTTCCCCGCTGAACGGCCAATCTCCGGGATCTCATCGCAGGAGTAGATGGCATCAAGAAAACTCATTTCCTGTTCCAGGGCATAATCCTGGATCCGGTTGATGGTTGTCTGACCGATGCCTCTCTTGGGAACATTGATGATCCTCTTAACCGAGAGGTCATCCATCCCGTTGTCCACAGCCTTCAGATAACTCATAAGATCCTTGATCTCCTTGCGGTCGTAGAAACTGATTCCTTTTACTATGGCATAGGGGATATTCTTCTGTTTCAGACGTTCTTCCAGAACACGGGACTGGGCATTGGTCCGGTAAAGGATGGCGATGTCTTCATATTTCACTCCACGCATGTTGAGGAAGGAAATATATGATACCACCCCTTCTGCTTCATCGTACTCTGTCTCGTATCGTTTGAAATGAACCAGCTCCCCATCCTTGTTGTCGGTCCATAGACGCTTGGATTTCCTGGTGCTGTTGTTTACGATCACACTGTTGGCTGCATGAATAATATTTTTGGTGGAGCGGTAATTCTGTTCCAGCCGGATTACTTTGGCATCCGGATAAACTTTCTCAAAACTCAGGATGTTCTGGATATTTGCTCCACGGAACTTATAGATTGACTGGTCATCATCTCCCACCACACAGAGGTTCCGATATCTGTCTGCCAGCAATTCGATCAGCATGAACTGGACGGTATTGGTATCCTGGTACTCATCCACCATGATATAGCGGAAACGGTTCTGATAGTAATCAAGCACGTCAGGGCATTCACGAAACAGTTCCACGGTTTTTACAAGCAGATCATCAAAGTCCAGGGCGGCATTCTCTCTGAGACGTTTCTGATAGTTCTCATAGATTTCCGCGATCTTAAGGTCGCGGAAACTGTCCGTATGGTATTCCCGGAACTGTTCCGGGGAGATACATTCATTTTTGGCTGAAGAGATGCGGGATAATATCTCCCGTTCCGGGTACATTTTCGCATCCAGATTCATGCCTTTTATGACTTCCTTCATGAGGGTCTTCTGATCGCTGGTGTCGTAGATGGTAAAGTTCCTGTCATATCCAATCCGATCGATAAAACGGCGCAGGATCTTGCTGCAGGTGGCGTGAAATGTGCTGATCCAGAGATCTGCAGACCCGGCTCCTACCAAAGAACATGCTCTTTCTCTCATTTCCTGAGCTGCCTTATTGGTAAAAGTGATGGCAAGGATATTCCAGGGTGGCACTCCAATCTCTTCGATCAGATAGGCGATGCGGTGGGTGAGGGAACGGGTCTTTCCGGATCCTGCCCCCGCCAGAATGAGCAGAGGACCCTCCGTGTAGAAGACCGCTTCTCTCTGCTCAGGGTTTAAAGAATCATATATACTCATAGACTTTCCTTTCTCAAAACCAAACATATGTTTTAAGGCAAATCTGATTATACTATAAGATAGAGTCCTGGTCAAAAGATTTTTGTGAATGCCTCCAATGTTGACATCCAGTTTTCAAAACAATATAATGATTTATATAGATTCACTTTGCTGTTCAGGATAAGATTGGAGGTATCTGATTGGAACAAAAAGTACGAGAGCTGCTGGATGAATTATTGCAGAATCGTGGTATTCGTCCGGAGGACATTCCCAATATAGAGCTTTATATGGATCAGGTCACTACCTTCATGGATGAGCATCTGTCCGGTTATAAACGGTATCCCGAAGATAAGGTCCTGACTAAGACCATGATCAACAATTACACGAAGAATCGCCTGCTTCCGCCATCGAATAAGAAGAAGTATTCCAAAGAACATGTTTTTCTTCTTATCATGATCTACTATTATAAGAGTATTCTTTCCATTTCTGATATACAGAATCTTCTGTCCACGCTGACAGATTCGTATTTTCCCAGGAATCCGGGAAACGGTCTGTCCTTGAAAGATATCTACTCGAATCTCATGGAACAGATGGAGGATAGCAAACCGGATACGGAGAAGGAGATCCTGAAGTCTCTCGAGAAAAGTACCGGCTTGTTTGCATCGAAAAAAATGGATGCTGAGGAAGAGGAGAGTCTGGCTACTTTCACCTTCATCAGCCAGCTGTGTTATGATATCTATCTGCGTAAGCAATTGATTGAAAAGTTGCTGGATCAGATGTGTCCGCCGGAAAGCGGAAAGAAAAAAAAGGAAAAATGACAAAAAGCTGCTGCCTGACGGTTTGATATCGCATCAGACAGCAGCTTGTTTTTTATTCTTTCTCCAATCGGTCCAGCACCAGGTCATAGCCTTCATTTCCATAGGTCAGGCTTCGATTCACCCGGCTGATGGTCGCGGTGGAGGCGCCGGTGATTTCCGCAATCTCCTGATAGGTGTGGTTCTCGCGAAGCATCCGGGCCACCTCAAATCTTTGTGCCAGAGAAATCAGTTCATTCATGGTACACAGATCCTCAAAGAAGAGTTTGCATTCCTCTACGGATTTCAGTTGAAGGATTCCCTCATAGAGCGGATCCATCTCCTTGCTATGAACTTTTTTTCCCATATTTTTCCTCCTCTATTTCAAATGATTTTTTTGATATTTACGGCCGATAAACTCTTTGAAAACCTCCACGGAACGATTCACGATCAGATCCTCCGGAAAACCGATCTCCCAGATCAGTGGTTCCGCGAAATCCCTCCGTCCGATATCAGAGAATACATGGGCATCGCTGTTTATGATAACAGGCAGTTCATAACTCCTGCACAACTCCAGCATCCTGATCAGATTCTCTCTGGTGTGCTTTCTGGCTCCCGCAGGATTGAGCGAATTGTTATTCAGCTCCAGCAGGGTGTCGGTCTCTTTGGCAGCTTCCACCACCGCTTCATAATCAAGGGGAAATAAACCGTCATCCGGATGCCCGATGATATCCACAAGCGGATTATGGATGGCACCCAGCACAGCTCTGGTATTCTCCTTCCTGGTACCCGGATTAATGCAGACACTGTGGAGGCTGGCAATCCGCAGATCCAGTCTCTTCATGGCGATTGCGTCCAGATCCACATGACCGTCATAATCCAGGATGTTCAATTCTGCTCCGAACATGACTTCTATCCCACACAGATGATGGGGAACGACGTGGAGATTGTGGAAGTATATATTACCGCAGCTTCCCGGCATCATAGGGGCATGCTCTGTGATTCCCAAAAGTTTCAGTCCCATATCGTGTGCAGCCTGGGCCATCTCCATAATCGTATTATAGGCATGGCCGCTGGCTATGGTATGTGTATGTACATCCAGCAGGTATTCCATAATATTTCCCCTTTTTTATCATTTCCGGATAACTGTTACTTTATTATTATATCACATTAATGAGCTAAAGTGTATAAAACTGTGGATAAATTTTTCCGTCTTCGTAAAACTCGACGATCAGAAAAGTTCTCTGTGGCTTCATCTGGCGGGGCAGAGTCACGGAACCCGGGTTCATAATAATGACATTTTCCTCC
>CAMNGO010000158.1 GCA_946538445.1 uncultured Lachnospiraceae bacterium | reverse complement strand
CATTTTAATATGGTAGGAAATGGGATTCTATAATTCATAGGATCCCATTTTTTCGTAATGTAAATGATAAAACAATTGTAAAAGGTGCGGCAGATGGGATATAGTAATAGGTAAGAAGCAAGAGAAGAATTGTCAGGACGGACGATGACTATGAAGAAACTATTTGATGAGATTCCATTTCTTGAAAATGATAAGATCATTTTAAAAAGGATGGAAGATGCGGATGCGCCGGAACTGGAGAGAATGACACGAAGCGACCGTGTCTACCGCTATCTTCCCACCTTCTTATATGAACAAAAATATGAGGATAAACATGATGTGATCCGCCTCTTTTATGAGGAGTGCTTCCCGGCGAAGGAGGGAATCTTCCTGGGGATTTATTGGAAGGGTGAACCTTCGACAGGGGAAGATGGGATGAGATATAGAGATGGTTCCGGCGGTGTATTCTGTGGAATCGCTGAATTCTATGGTTTTCGGGACCCGGTTCATAAGATCAGCATCGGCTACCGTTTGCTGGAAGAATACTGGGGGAGAGGCATCGCCAGCATGGCGGTATCCCTGATGGTGGATTATCTCTACGGACAAACGGAGATTGAGATCATCACGGCCAGTACCATGATAGAGAATCAGGCTTCTGCCGGTGTGCTTCGGAAAAATGATTTTGCGCTGGTGCACTCCAACGTTGGGGAAGACTGGGGATATCCGGAGCCTACCATGGTGGACAAATGGATTCGATGAGAATGAGGTGAAGAACATGAGAGATTTATCACATATCCGGACGGTTATTGTAAAAGTGGGATCCTCATCCCTTACCAATGACCAGGGGATCATAGATGAAGAGAAGATGCTGAAGATCGTATCTCAGCTGGCATATATCAAGCGGAAGGGGATGGATGTGATCCTGGTATCTTCCGGTGCTCAGGCGGCCGGCATGGGGGTCCTGGGAATTAAGAAAAAACCTGCCGCCATGGCCAAGAAACAGGCCTTGGCAGCGGTGGGTCAGGCGAAACTGATGGAACATTATGAAGATCTCTTCCGGATTTTTCATCTGAGATGTGCCCAGATCCTGGTTAACCACGGGGACTTCGATGACAGAAAACGCCTGACCAATCTGGAGAATGCTGTGGATGCCCTGCTGAAGTACGGGGTAATCCCGATCATAAATGAGAATGACACCCTGGCGGTGGAGGAAATCAAGGTGGGGGACAATGACACCCTGGCTTCTCTCATGGTTCCGGTGGTAAATGGGGATATCCTGATCCTGATGAGTGATATCGACGGTCTGTACGATGACAATCCCCATGAAAATCCGGAGGCAAAGAGAATCCCCTACGTGGGGGATGTCAGTGAGGTGGAAGGCTATGCCAAAGAATCTTCCAGCCAGGTGGGAACCGGCGGTATGATCACCAAGATCAGTGCGGCCAAAGTGGTGAATGCCTACGGCTGTGATATGGCCATCATCCATGCAGGCCAGGAGAACTCCCTGCGCAGATTTATGGACGGGGAGGAACTGGGCACCCTCTTTGATGGACACAGGGAACGCGATCTTTCCGCCAGAAAGCACTGGATTATGTACCGGAGCAATCCTAAGGGAAAGATCATCGTGGATGCAGGTGCATTTCGTGCCATCCAGAACAGACACACCAGCCTGCTGCCTAAGGGAATCATAGGTGTGGAAGGAGATTTCATGATCTCTTCCGTGGTGGATATTGCCAACAATAAAGGAGAACTATGCGGAAGGGGTATCGCCAATTACTCTTCCGATGAGATAAAACTGATCAAAGGGCTCAGGACCGATGAGATCGAAAGCGTACTTCATTATAAGGACTATGATGAGGTGGTCCACGCCAACAATATGGTTGTAATCTCGTGAATGTGTGCTAAGAATCATTTTTTGTTATGAGTTATAATTATAATGATTGTAATGGGGGGATATCTATGGCAGTTAAAAAAGTCGGAGAACTGATCCGGGAGGCCCGCACCGGCGCGGGATTGACCCAGGAGGCCTTGGCAAAGAAGGTTACGGGCTTAAGCGCATCGGACCTTGGCAGAGCGGAACGTGGCGAGAAAGATTTGACCCAGGAACAGTTAAAAGCCATTGCAAAAGCCACCGGAGTCACCCAGAAATCTCTGCTGGATGCAGCCAAAAAGAAAACCACATTCGCAGGAAAGACCGGAACCGGGGCTAAGAAACCGGCAGCCAGTAGTTCCAGAGAGACCCTGACAGCAGCCGAAAAGAAGTTTCTTCAGCTCTACCGGGATGCGGACAGTAAAAGAAGAAGTCTGGCCAAGGAGATTTTGGAAGGCAAATCAGATGCCACGGAACTTCTGATCAAGATCTTAGGACAGAAAGTAACCGGAACCGGTTCCTCTTCAAATTCATCTTCCGACAGTACCATGTCGGATCTGTTGGGATCTTTGCTGGGAAATGTGTTGGGTAAGAAATGAGAAGGCAATTACTGCCGGAACAGGAGGTAGTCATGAGTAAGATAGAGATTAAGAAAATAAATATTATAGAATCACAGACAGACTGCATCGTGAATGCAGCCAACAACGGACTCTTTCAGGGAGGAGGCGTCTGTGGCGCCATCTTTCGTGCAGCAGGAGCTGCCGAGCTGACCCGGGCCTGCAACGAGATCGGACATTGCGATACGGGAAAAGCAGTAGTGACTCCTGCGTTCCGCCTGCCGGCGAAATATATCATCCATGCGGTGGGCCCCAGATGGCGCGGCGGCCATGAAGGAGAACCGGACAGACTCTACGAAGCCTACACCAACTCCCTGGAACTGGCCATGAAACTGGACTGCCACTCCATCACCTTTCCGCTGATATCCGCCGGTATCTTCGGCTACCCGCTGAAACCGGCCTGGAGACAGGCGATCCGTGCCTGTGACAGCTTCATCCACCGCTATCCGGACTATGAGATCGATATCATCTTCGCCGTGCTGGAAGACCGGATCCTGGAAGCCGGCCAGCAGACCATGGAGATATTGCATGCATGACAAAGGTATAGTTAGTTTATCTTAGAACTGATAAGGGGTTGTCTCTGACAGCCCCTTGTTTCTTTTTTCGCGGGCGCCATGGAAACAGGGAATACATCAACATCCCATGGCACAGATTATAATAGTTGGAAAAGAAAAGCCATGGGAAAAGATATTGCATCTATTTTCCATGGCACAAATACAGGGTAGTTAGAGAACAGAAACCATGGGAAAAGATTATATATTGTTTTCTCATGGTTCTAAAATAAAGAAGTTGAAATGAAAAAGCACTGGAAACAGGTAATATATCGATATTCCATGGTATTAATGCAAAGTACTTGGAAAGGAAAAACCATGGAAAATGAGAATATGTCATTTTTCCATGGCATAAATATAAAATAATTGAAAAACAGCAGCCATGTAAATTAATTACACGGTGATAATCCATGGTATTTGAAGAGGAGAGGGGGTCAGACCCCATTATGGGGTCTGACCCCCTTGGCATGTGATGTCGGCAATCTGTTCGATGATAAGGTGCAAAGCCTGGGAGAGTTTAGTGTCTGCTGCTTTGTAAAACATTTCTTTTCCGTCCCTCCTGGAAGTGATCAGGCCTGCGTTTTTCAGCAGTCGCAGGTGGTGGGAGACTGCGGGACTTGTCATGTTTACGATGGCTGCGATATCTATGACGCATTCCTCCGTGTGACACAGGAGCCAGAAGATTCGGAGACGGGAAGGGTCTCCCAATTTCTTCATGGCGTCAGCCACCGTGCTGATGGTGTTGTCATCTGGCATGATGTCCGCAAGTTCCTGACCGGTCAGGGAATCGCTATGGATATGTGGTAATCTGATCTCTTCCTTCATGGTGTTGCTCCTTCAAAGATGGAATATTATAAAATTTAATCTCATTTTATATGTTTTTTAGTTAAAAGACAATATACAAAAATAATGTAAAGGAGAGCGCCGCTATTGACGCTCTCCCCCGTATTATAAAATTCAGATCAATGTTCAGTTTTGAATTGCTAAACCCTATTTGATTTTAACTGTCTTAGCCTGTCCTTTATTTTTAAACAGTTTCTTATATGCTTTCTTCTTAGCCTTGGGAACCTTGATCACTGCCTTCTTGTTAATTCCTTTAAAGGCCTTGCTTCCAACCTTCTTCAGAACTTTACTTTTCACGACGATGGATTTCAGCTTCTTATCTCCGGCGAAAGCTGCGCTGCCTATTTTCTTGACATTAGCGCCAATCACAACTTTTTTCAGTTTCTTGTTGTTCTTAAAGGCCTTAGGACCAACCTCAGTTACTTTAAAGGACTTACCTTCGATAGTAACAGTTGCCGGGACAGATATCTTAGTAAGAGTTTTCTTCTTTCCTTTTAATACTTTTGCTGTTGTGGCATCAGCGACCTGATACTGAAGGTTACCGACAGTTGCTTTGGTGCCTGGCGCTACCACTTTTTCTTTCACTGTCAGGATACAGGCAGGAGCAATGATGGGTGCGTCTTTTACTTTGCCGGAAGCAGTGATAATCACCTCGCCTACTTTAGCAGGTTTAAATACTATTTTCCCATCAGCAGCAGTAGTGCCGAGTTTAGTCCCGTCTGTGTCGCAGATTTCAATTCCGGATAGCGGAACATCCTTTTTATCAGCTTCTTCCCAGGCTATTCCCAGATGGCCTTTCAAAGTAAGCTCAACTTCTTTTCCTACTTCCACTTCCAAAGACTTTTTGTCAAATAAGGTAAACCAATCTGACCAGGTTGTTGTATCTGACAGAACGGATGCTACCAGATCATCTCCTGCAGAAACAGTGGTAGTTGTCACACCTGATTCCAGTCCCATCCCGTTCTTGAAAAACATGCAGCTGCCACCAGTATCTTTTCCCCACAGGTAAGTAACCATGGTCCCATTATACAAATATCCATTTTCCTTATTATAGAGCTTATGGGCGGCAACTAATGCTTCATCAAAAGTGAACTTTCCGTCACCATCTACATCTGTTACAGTAATGTTTTTCCACGCCATAATGCTTCCATCATTTGCTTTTACTAATTTCCCCTCATCACTTATAGTCAGGTTAACGGTAATACTTCCTGCTGCTTTTACAGATGCAGAGAACGGAATCATTGTGAATACCATTATCAAAGCAAGTGTCAAAGCCGTTAATTTTTTCCTGATATTCATCATTTTACCCC
>CAMNGO010000157.1 GCA_946538445.1 uncultured Lachnospiraceae bacterium | reverse complement strand
TACCTGTTGCCAAAACGTACCGACTGTGAGGTATATCTCAATGACCAGCTGGATGCCACCGAACTGGTCCGTTATCTGGACAAAAGAAACGCCGAGCATCCGGAGGAGAAGGCCACCGTCTTCCACTGTGCGATAGCCGGTATGGCAAGAATGGTGAAGGAAAGGCCTCTTTTAAACCGCTTTATCCAGGGCTATCGTCTCTATGAACGGGATGAGATCTCCATCAGCTTCGTGGTAAAAAGAAGATTTGCTGACAATGCAGAGGAATCTCTGATGGTCCTTACCCCTTCTGATGATGATACCATAGACACCATCAGCCGGAAGATCATCGGGGATGTGAAGGAAACCAGAAAGAGCGAGCATGCAACCGGCGGTATTGACGAACTTCTGGACAAGTTTGCCGCACTGCCCCGGCTTGTTCTGATTCCGGTAATCCGAATCATCCGATGGCTGGATTTCTGGGGAATCAATCCCAAAGTGCTGACCGATGGTGACCCTAATTATACCACTATTCTCTGCAGTAATCTGGGAAGTATCCGCTGCCCCTCCGTCTACCATCATCTGAATAATTACGGTACCAACAGTATCATGATTACCATCGGCACCCTGCACAAAGAGCCCATGCTCATGCCCGACGGCAGCACCCAGGTCCGTGACGTGATTGATATCGGCGCCACTCTGGACGAAAGAATCGCAGACGGATTCTATTTTGCCAAGAGTCTCCGCCTGATGAAACATATCTTCAGCCATCCGGAACTGCTGGAGCAACCTATCGGCCAGCCAAGCGGTTTTGATTATTAAAAAATGCTATATAAAAGAACAGGCAGTTGTCAATTCCCTCCGAAAGTGGGCGAACACTTTCTCCGGGATCTTGCCAACTGCCTGTTCTTTATCTTTTAAATTCTTGCCTGAAAATCAATCCTGGATCTCGGGCAGAATCTCGATCCACTGTCCATCCGGATCAGTGATAAAGTACAATCCCATCGCAGGATTTTCTCTAACGATACAGCCCATCTCCTCGTGGAGCTTATGAGCCTCCTCCATGTCCGGTACCCGGAAGGCGATATGTACGTCCTTGCCGGCATTTTCATAAACCCCGTCAAAACCACGATTCCAGGTAAACTCCAGCTCAAAAGGAGTCACATCATTTCCCTATCCCCTTTCTGATTACATTGGTATTATCAGTATAGCACAGATTCTATTCTGATAATATACCATTTCTGCCTGTCAGTCCACTTTCACCATCCGGTACCCGATCCCGATATGAGTCTGGATATAGCGCGGGGCATCCGGGGCGGCTTCCAGTTTCTTTCTCAGGGTAACCATATATACCCGAAGGGATGCGATATCATTCTCCCAGCTTCTTCCCCATATGTTCTGCGTAATATAAGTATGGGTCAATACTTTCCCCGTATTTTTCGCCATGAGGCAGAGCAGTTTATATTCGATCGGTGTCAGTTTCAATTCCTCCTCATCGTAGAAGACACAACCGGCAGACAGGTCGATCTTTAATCTACCATTGATGTAGATTGCACTGTCCTTATCCGCATTGCTATGAGTCAAGGATAGCCTACGAACCGTAACACGCAGTCTGGCCAGCAGTTCTTCCACAGAAAAGGGTTTGGTCAGATAATCGTCCGCGCCGGCATCCAGCGCTTCTATCTTATCCGAATCCTCGCTTCTGGCGCTGATCACGATGATGGGGATATTGGACCAGCTGCGAATCCGCTCGATGACTTCAACGCCCTCCATGTCAGGAAGTCCCAGATCAAGGAAAATGATATCAGGGTTATGTGAGGATGCAAGCATGATCGCTTCTGACCCGTTTTTGGCCTCAAGGAACTTATAATCATGGGTTTTCAAGGTGGTAGTCATCAGATTTCGCACCGGAGTATCATCCTCCACCACCAATATTACAGGATTATTCATTCACAGTTACCTCCTCCATAGGTAATGATATGATAAAGCGGCATCCGGTGGGCTGATTATCCACCAGGGTAATCGTCCCCTTATGCGCTTCAATGATTGATTTACACAGGGCAAGGCCGAGACCCAGTCCCCTGCGTCCGTCCGCCACTTTATTCTGCCCGGTGTAAAACATCTCAAAGATATGTGGTTTCACACTGTCGGGAATTCCGGACCCGTTATCTGATACACTGATCACAACGGTATCCTCCTTGCGCTCGCTCTGAATACAGATCTCTGATCCCACCGGTGTGTTTTTTATCGCGTTATTCACAAGATTGATCAGCACCTGCATGATCAGTCTGCTGTCCATCTTCACTAATAAAATCTCATCACAGTTCGAAACCGTAACGATATGCTGATTCACATTTCTGTCAACATGTTTTAAGGCTTCCTCGATTACGTCGCTGATGATATCCATGGACAGGTGGAGGTCCATCTGCCCATTTTCTATGCGGGAGATAAATAACAGATTCTCCACAAGATCGATCAGCCACTCAGAATCATCATAGATATCCGAGAAGATCTGCATCAGGGTACTCTCATTCATCTGCGAATAATGGTACAGCAGATTGCTGGCGTTCCCCGATATGGATGTGAGGGGAGTGCGGATATCATGGGAAACGGATCGGAGCAGGTTGGATCTGAGCTGTTCATTTCTGGCCAGAACAGAAGCCTTCTCTCTCTCCTCCGCATTTCTGAGGTTCTCAAGAGCCAGGGAGCATTCTCCCAATATGGACATGAAAACACTGTTTTCAAAGGATTCCATAGGAATTCCGTTTAAATGAAGCACAATAACTCCGTAGCAGTGATCGTTCTGAGAGATCGGATGATACTGGGCTTTGGCTTCACTATAGTTTTCCGTATAGACACCGGCAGCCTGTTGCTTTTTAAACACCCATTCCGCTATCTCTTTTTCATTATCATCCGTCAGCTCGGTACTTGCCACGGAATGGGAATTCTCCAGCTTTATCCCGCTCCCGAGGCTTCCGCTTTCATCCACCGGATAGATAACTACGTCCCGATCTAACAGTGTGATGATCTGGCGGGCCGTGATACGGATGACATCATCTGTCTTCTCCGCTTTCTGCAGAAGCTGGTTGGTATCAAACAGTACCTTCGCACGAAATGCCTCACGGGCAGACTGTCTGGCATTCATCTTCAGCCTGTTTGCCAGGGTACCGGTAATCAGTGAGCTGATCAGCATGATCATAAAGGTTACTGCATACTCTGTCTGATATGTGTGAAAGCTGAATTTCGGGTCAATAAAAAACCAGTTGAACAGAAGAACACTGGCGAGAGATCCTATGGCACTGTAAAGGAAGCTGGCAGTAAGTACAGAGATCACCAGAACGCCAAGAATAAAGACAGTGATAATATTGGCTTCCGAAAACCCGAATAGAGTGAAGGTCAGTCCGACCCCCGTTGCTGCGATCAGAATCAAAACAGTGATAACGGCATCCTTCAATGTAGGGCGGATGTGGTCCGTCAAGTGAATCTTCTCGTTCTGTTGCTTGAGGTCCACAGCAGCATCCGGGATAATATAAACATCCACCTCCGGAACATTGATGATGATCTGTTCTGTCAGAGGTGGCTTGCTCCAAAAATGCCGTCTTTTCACTCCGCTTCTTCCAACCACAATCTTCGTGGCTCCGGAGATACGGGCATATTCCGCCACCTGCAGGGGAACATCGTCCCCTATGATGGTAGCGATGGATGCGCCGTTCTGTTCGGCGAATTTTAAATTGTTCGATAATCTTAATTTATCTGATTCCTCTATATTGGTATAGTTTGTTGGTTTAATGTAAATCGCTGTGAGAGTGGCATGAAAAGCCTCTGCCATCTTGACAGCTGCCATGATCACCTTGAGATTAGAAGGTGAGGGCGAGATACATACAAGTATATGTTCACTGGTATCTACATTTTTATCCATATCTTTTCTTCCCCTGCAAAAGATTTTTCAATGTTAAAATACCACAAAACTGTCTTTTTTTCTACTTTTCCCTGTTTTATTGATCATTACTGTCATCAATATTATCATTCACAAACCGGTCCAGACGTGTCACCGCAAAATAACCGGCGATCAGTGTAATCAATACGATCAGTCCTAAAAAAATATTAGCCATAGCATTCCTCTCCTCTTTTAGCTCAATTATTGATTGATACGAAGTCTTTTCAGCAAAAGCAATTACAGATAATCAAATATGAAAACATTTTTGGACGGCCTTCAGCTCTCCCAGTACAAGGATTGATTTATCACAGGTCAAAATGTTTTCAGGTACCACAGTATAATTCATCTTGCCGTTTTCCTTGACTGCCAGAATATTTATCCCGTATTTTTTTCGAATATTCATCCGCCCGATACTTTTTCCCTCCCAGTCTTTGGGAACAGGCACTTCAAAAATGGCGTGTTCCTCATCCAGTTTGACATAATCAATGATATGGTTGGACGTATATTTGATGGCAGCCCATTCTGCGATCTGTTTATCAGGATTGATCACTTCATCCGCACCGTTTTTCAACAGGAATTTTGCCTGTCTTTCCCGGTCAGCCCGGGAGACGATATATTTTCCCCCAAGTTCTTTTAGCAGGGAGGTTGTTTCCAGAGAATTCTGAAAATCACTTCCGATGGTAACCATACATATATCATAAGTACCTATCCCCAGAGATCTGAGAAAGGCTTCGTTGGTGCTGTCCCCGATCTGTGCATCCGTCACATAGGGCAGGATAAAATTGACACGCTCTTCATCCCAATCGACTGCCATGACCTGATGTCCCAATTCATAGAAACGTTTTGCAAGCAAGGATCCAAATCGGTTCAGACCGATCAATAAAATAGATTTCGTATCTCATTTCCTCCTTTACCCCACAGTAATTTTTTCTACCGGGTACTGTGACATCTCCACGCCTTTACTGCTGATAGCCGCATAAAGAAGGGTCAGCCCTCCGACTCTTCCCAGAAACATGAGTACGATCAGTATCAAATGAGCCGGCAAGCTGAGAGATGGTGTAATTCCCAGTGATAATCCCACGGTTCCGATTGCGGAAGCAGTCTCAAAGACGCAGACTGTGATGGGGATTTTATCAAATATGCTTATGAATAATGCTGCTGTCAATGTAAGAAAAAGATACAAGACCAGCAAGGTGGATGCTGTTTTTACGGTATCGTCCTCAATCCTTCTCCGGAACAGTTTCGGACCTTTCTT
>CAMNGO010000156.1 GCA_946538445.1 uncultured Lachnospiraceae bacterium | reverse complement strand
TCAGGATGAAAAAATGAGGTTTGACATGGACAAGAAACTATTCACCCAGGCTTTGACCAAGTTTATATCGGGATTGTTGTTGGTGGGCATCCTGCTGTTTCTGGCCATGCCCTTGATCCTGGGTTCCCCCTTCTCATTTGTTATCATGTTATAGAAAAATTCCGGCACCCTTTTGGGTGCCTTTTTGATTGCTATAAAAATATATTTGAGATATACTGATACAAAATAACAATATTTTTAAAATAGGAGAACAATTCTTATGAAAAATGTACCCGGAAGAATTAAATGGATATTCGCTGTAGGACAGCTTGGCTGGTCCATCCTGTCCGGAATCATCGCCAATCTGCTGGTCAACTTTTATCTGCCTGACTCCACAGGGGAGGGTGTGATTACCTTCGTGACCAGCGCTACTTTTCTAGGCCTCACGGTAATTGGAATCATAACGGCCTGCGGCCGTCTGGTTGATGCGGTGACAGATCCCTGGATTGCCAGCCTGTCGGATAATTGCAGCAGCAAGCTTGGAAAGAGAATTCCTTTCATGAGATACTCTGCTTTTCCCTTTGCCCTGGTGACAGTTCTGATTTTCTGCTGTCCCGTCAGGGGAGTGTCTGTTGTCAATATCATCTGGCTGGCGGCTACCATGATTTTGTTCTATATTTTCATGACAGCCTATTGTACCCCTTACAACGCTTTGATTCCTGTGCTGGGGCGGAATCAGAAGGACCGTATGGATATCTCCACTTACATTTCCCTGACTTACATCGTGGGTACCGGTATCGCTTTTTCCGGCAAGATGATCTGGGAGGCGGTTTACGCTGCCACCGGCTGGGATTACTATTTTTGCGCCAGACTGACATTGGCGGTATTGGCAGTGTTTGCCTTCCTCTGCATGATCCTGCCTGCTTTTCTGATCAAGGAGAAAGAATATGACAATACTCCTCCTGTGAAAGAGAATGCATTTAAATCACTGAGCAAGACTTTCCGCAACGGACATTTCCGGGTTTTCGTCCTGTCAGACATCATCTACTGGATCGGTATCACTATATTCAATACGGGATTTATCTACTATGTAGAAGTACTTCTCAAATTAGACAACTATATGATCCTGTTCATTTTCATGACCTTTGTCACATTTATCTGTTATCCGGTGGTAAATGTGCTGTCCAGAAAGTACGGTAAGAAGAAATTGCTGGTCAGAGGGTTCGGACTCTTTGGTTTTGCCTTTTTGGTTTCCGCCTTTGCCGGCAAGATCAGTTTTATCCCCAACCAGATTTATGGGTTTATCATCTGTGTGCTGGTGGGTGTTCCTTTGTCCATCCTGGGGGTGATTCCCCAGGCCATCGTTGCGGACATTGCGGAAAGCGACTGCATCCAGACCGGAGAAAACCGGGATGCCATGTTTTACGCAGCGAGGACCTTTGCCTTTAAGCTGGGGCAGTCCATCGCCATGATCATCTTCACCTCACTGGCGGTCATCGGACAGTATACCGAGACCAACTCTGCCGGAGAGCAGATCATCCGCAACACCGGTACCGGTTACCGGATCAGCCTGATCATTGCTCTGATCCTCTGCCTGATTGCCATGGCAGTTATCCTCTTCTATGATGAGAAGACAGTTATGGGCATAATTGAAACAGCCCATACTGAGGAAGAAGATACGGTGAGAGAGGAAGTATGAGCGGATGATGACAGATTTGTTATTGCGATACAGGATAAGCGGTCAGGTGACGGAGACTTCCTCCAGTGATGACAATATCCTTATTGAGGAAACGCATATAGGGAAAAGAAAAAAGATTACTGTCACTGCACTCAGACAGATGCGCCTTTATGAGGCTTCCATTTCTCTGCCGAGATCCTTTGATCCGGATGATCTGATTATGGCTAACGGTTATCAGTCCTGGACGGAGACCAGAGAATTTTCCCGGGAGGAAAACCTGAATGACCTTAGAAGAACTCCTGCAGTGGTCGAAAACAGATACCATTTCCGCTCCTATGGCGCCCAGGCCTTCTGGGCTTTGGATAAAAGCTATATACTGGGTTTTGATTTTTCTTATATAGGGGGGTCAGACCCCCTGTTTATCGGTAGCTTCAATCATAAGAACGCCTACCTGCTTATTCAGTTTATCAGGGAGCAGGATTTGATCATATTACATAGTGATGTATCTCATCGACTGCTCAGGAAAGGGGAGTCATTTACCGTATTTGATTATATCTTGTCAGATGACGGTGAGGATTACCGGTCAGAGTATACTCCCCGTTGCCGTAAAAAACTGTTTGGTTATACTTCCTGGTACAACCACTATCAGGATATCAATGAAGACCTCATCCTGAAAGCTCTGGATGAGGCGGATGAGAGGTTTGATCTCTTCCAGATTGATGACGGTTTCGAGACCTTTGTGGGGGACTGGCTGGATATTGATCCGGTAAAATTCCCCGGGGGGCTGGAACCTCTGGTAGACCGGATTCACCGGAAAGGAATGATGGCCGGAATATGGCTGTCTCCTTTTGTGGCGGAAAATGACTCGAGATTGATGAGGGAGCATCCTGACTGGATTGCTCATGACAAAAATGATGACTTTATCTACTCCGGCTGCAACTGGAGCAGTCATGCGGTATTGGATATCAACAATCCACAGGTGGTTGACTATATCCGTAAGGTTTTACGTTATTATGTGAAACTGGGTTTTGACTTCTTTAAACTGGATTTTCTCTATGCCGTCAATTTAAGGCGGTTACACGGCAGAACCCATGCGGAGACTGCGGATTATGCCTATGGTCTGCTCCGGGAAGAATTAGGTGACCGGCTGATCTTAGGCTGTGGTGCTACCTTGTCCAATGCCTTTGAACGGTTTGATTTCTGCCGGATCGGACCGGATGTGTCCCTTCGTTTTGACGATCTGCCTTACATGAGGATCTTCCATCCGGAGCGTATCTCCACAAAAGTGACGATACAGAATACCATATTCAGAAGTTTTCTGGATGGTCATATGTTTTTGAATGATCCGGATGTTTTTTTGTTGAGGGATGAGAATATCCAACTGACAGAGAGGCAGAGAGAAAGCCTGACGAAAATCAATGCCCTCTTTGGCTCATTGCTTATGACTTCAGATGATATCAGAACTTACGACAGCCGGAAAAATAAGCTGCTTGACGAAGCCTTACAGCTGTTTTATGAAGGACGTGTTATTAGATATCGCCGCAAAGGCAAGATCATTCAGATTATCTATGAACGGAAAGGAAAGAGATATCATATGATCTATGATCCTGCCAGGGGTGTGACAGAAGAAAGAGAAGGATAAAGGATATGAAAGACAGAACCAAGACCATTTTCGGTAATATAATTGATCAGAAGACGATAAGAAAAGCGGAACGTTCTAAGGAAAAATACATCAGAAAATACGGGGATGATTCAGGAGCTGCTTATCTGTTCGCACAGGAAGACATCCCTGCCCTGGATTTTATCGGAGCAAAAAAACTGGTCTTGTCAGATACAGAGATGCCCCTTACCGATAATCCTCTGGTGGTGGGGAATATCCGGATGGGCTTCGGCCATTACAGGATCAGTATCGCCATGGCTTCCTGTGCCAGAGCCTTAGGCTACACCCCTTATTGGCTTGATCTGGCAGGGTTGGATACCACCGGATCCAAGATGATTCGGGAGCAGAATAAGCTCTACTCCCTGGCATCCCGGATCTCCCAGAAATCCAGGCTGTTCAATTATTTTTTCTGGGAGCCGCTAAACCGGGAAGGATTCCGGCAGATCACATACAATGCAACTGATCAGAAGAACGCCGAACTCCTGGCTCCTATACTGGCTTCCCTGCCCAAGGATGTACCTTATATCGCCACCCATGTGTGGCCCAGCCAGGCGGCAGTCCATGCCGGGATGACCCATGTGGTGAATGCGATTCCGGATAACTGGCCTATGGCTTTACACTTATCTGAGGGAGCCATCCATGCTGTGCAGACTCCTTTTGCCTACCTTGGATATAAGATGATGAATGGTTTCTCCAAGAAGCCTCTCAAGGGGATCCCGGAGAAGGACCTTAAGATGGTGGGAAGATTTGTGGATCATGAACTTCTCTGCGATCTGGAGGAGGATAATCGCAGAAGGATTGCCAGAGCCGAAGGAGAAGGCCCCATGAGGTTTCTTCTCACTGTAGGCGGGGCGGGAGCCGGATTTGATCAGTTCCTGGCTATGGTCAGACATCTGATTCCTTATGTGAAAAAGAGGAAAGCAGCTGTCTTTATCAACTTCGGCGACCATGAAGATGTTTACGCCAAAATGAAGAAAACCCTTGGCAATCTGAAAGTCCGCAAGTTTTTCAATAACTATGACAGGTTAAAAGATTACGTCAGCTCCCTGAGACATAAGGATGCCTCGGGAATCACCGCAATCTGTGACAAAGACATCTTTAAGGCAGTATATGCCACCAACTTGCTGATGCCGGAGTGTGATATCCTGATAACCAAACCATCAGAACTGGCATACTATCCGATCCCCAAAATATTTATGAAGCACATCGGAGGCCACGAAGTCTACGGTGCCATCAACTCCCAGGAACTGGGGGACGGGACCTTTGAATGTCCCACCGCCAGGTCGGTAAATGCCATGATCGACAGGCTGATCTCCGACCCGGAACTCTACAGCCATATTTGCCGCAGAATCGATACTCTGAAGGCTCAGGGAGATTATAACGGAGCCTATGAATGCGTACGCCTGGCAGGTATAAAATAGTTGTAAATAAAGCCTTGTTATGGTAGAATAAAGTAACTTGCACAAGTGCAAAATTAACTTAGGGGAGGTAAATGTCGTATGCAATTTACGAAAGAAGTGGAAGACATGATTTGTGTCGCAAAAGGCCCGAATCATGGTCCTGCACCGATACCTGAAGAGGGCAAATGGGTACAGGCAAAAGAAATTAAAGATATCTCCGGATATACTCATGGTATTGGCTGGTGTGCTCCGCAGCAGGGTGGCTGCAAGCTCAGTCTTAATGTCAAAGATGGTATTATCCAGGAAGCGTTGGTGGAGACCATCGGTTGTTCCGGTATGACTCATTCTGCCGCTATGGCCAGTGAGATCCTTCCGGGCAAGACCCTTCTGGAAGCGCTGAATACCGATTTGGTATGTGACGCCATCAATACCGCTATGCGCGAGCTGTTCCTTCAGATCGTATACGG
>CAMNGO010000155.1 GCA_946538445.1 uncultured Lachnospiraceae bacterium | reverse complement strand
TAACCATCTCGAAAATGGCGGAGATGGCATCTGCAGTATTGAAATCATCTTCCATAGCTTCTTCGTATTTGGCTACCAGTTTCTTGATCTCTTCTGCATTGGCGGTCTCTGCCTCTGTCATAGGCTGATCCGGAGCGGTTTCTTCCAGGGTCTTCAGATTGTCCACACAGGTAAGGATGCGGTCCAGTCCGTTCTTGGAAGCCTCCACCAGAGTATCACTGAAGTTCAGCGGACTTCTGTAGTGAGCGCTGAGCATGAAGAAGCGGATAACCTGCAGAGGGTATTTCTCACTGATCTCGCGTACGGTAAAGAAATTGCCTGCGGATTTGGACATCTTCTTGTTGTCGATATTCAGGAAGGCATTGTGCATCCAGTAGTTGGCGAATTTCTCTCCATTGGCAGCTTCACTCTGGGCGATCTCATTCTCATGATGCGGGAATACCAGATCTTCCCCGCCCGCATGGATGTCTATGGTTCTTCCGATGTATTTTTTGGACATGACGGAGCACTCGATGTGCCAGCCGGGACGTCCGTCGCCCCAGGGTGATGGCCAGGAAGGTTCTCCTTCTTTCTTGGGTTTCCAGAGAACGAAGTCCATGGGATCTTCTTTTTCATCGCTGACGGCGATACGGATTCCTGCCTGCATATCATCCAGGTTCTTGTTGGACAGGTGTCCGTAATCTTTGAAATGTCTTGTACGGAAATATACGGTTCCGTCCTTTTCATAGGCATAGCCCTTGTCGATGAGGGTCTGAACCATATTGATCATGCCGTCGATCTCTTCCGTTGCCTTGGGATGATGGGTTGCCTCTTTTACATTCAATCCCTGCATATCTTTCTTGCATTCTTCGATGTAGCGCTCGGAGATCTCCTGGGAGGATACACCCTCCTCGTTGGCTTTCTTGATGATCTTATCGTCCACATCCGTGAAGTTGGATACGTAATTCACATCATATCCTTTGTACTCGAAATAACGACGTACCGTGTCAAATACCACCATGGGTCTTGCATTTCCGATATGGATGTAGTTGTAGACAGTAGGCCCGCAGACATACATGCCTACCTTACCCTCATGAACGGGTACAAACTCTTCTTTGCGGTTCGTCATGGTATTATATAATTGCATTTTCTTTTCCCTCCTGTATGGTCTCGCCCTCTCAGTGGCTGCATCCTTCACAATCTTCGCAGTTTTTCCCCTGCATCATCACATCGGCTCCCACGTAATTCTGGATCTCAGACAAGAGACAGACTGCACTGGCAGCGATGCCAAGTCCCTGGCCGGTGAATCCCAGCCCTTCTTCCGTGGTGGCCTTCACATTTACCTGGCCTGGCTGTATCCCCAGAACCCGGGCGATGTTGATCTTCATGGCAGCTATGTAAGGTGCCAGCTTGGGCCTTTGTGCGATGATGGTACAATCGATATTCTCGATGAAGTAGGATTGCTCTTCGATCAGCTTCTTAACGTGAGCCATGAGCTCCATGCTGTTGGCCCCTTTATAAGCGGGGTCCGTGTCCGGGAAGTGCTTTCCGATGTCCCCCAGAGCTGCTGCCCCCAATAATGCGTCCATGATGGCATGGAGGAGAACATCCGCATCGGAATGTCCAAGCAGTCCCTTCTCATAAGGGATTTCCACTCCCCCCAGAATCAGCTTTCTGTCTTCCACCAGCCGGTGTACATCGTAACCGTTACCTATTCTCATCTGATCTGTCCTCCCGGTTTTCGATTGATAGTAAAAAAACCGCAGATAAATATCTACGGTTATCGGTAAATAGCGGGAACTGGATTCGAACCAGCGACACTACGGGTATGAACCGTATGCTCTAGCCAACTGAGCTATCCCGCCGAAAATGAGTGATGATAACAGGCCAAACCCACATCACTCAACGAATGTCATTATATTATAAACGAAATCTTTTGTCAATCATTTTGTAGTGTTATCTTCTCAGCTGCGGAACATGTTATAGATCCACATGGCGACGACACCGATGAGGATAACCGGAAACAGGGCTCTGATCAGGAAAAATGACACGAAAATGACAGCCAGCACGATCGCAAATGTTCTGGCTTTCACAGCCAGGGCTTTCATCTGATCGGAAGAAGTCATCTCTCCTTCCTTCCGGAAGGTTTCATCCTCCGCGTCATAGTAGCCTTCCGTGGTGCCGGTCAGAGCATCCTCATGGGCATCCTGGATGGAGTGGGCAATCAATCTGGGGCTCCCAAGGGATGCCAGGATCTCTTCTTCCGTTTTTCCGCCAAGTTCTTCTTCCCTGAAATAGTCCCGGTAATAATCTAAAGTATCCGCCAATTCTGCCTGAGGGATCTCTTCCACCAGACATTCTTCCAGTTCCGTTAAAAATTGTTCTTTTGTCATATCTCATCAACTCCATATATTCTTAGCGGTTGCTAGTGATTCAGGTTGATCACCAGGGTCATGTAAGGGATCTCTCCCAGGCTCTGGTAATTAAAGGAAAAGGCATCGGAATAATCAAAGAGGAATTCCATGTTGGCTTCGGAATAGATACTGCCGTCATAGTCTCCCACCATCAGCTGGATCCGATTCCTATCTTCCTCCTGAAGGATCTGGATACATTTTTCTTTGAATTCATCATAATCTTCACAGAAGAGGTCATTTTTGATGTAGTAATTATTGTCCATACAGGTGGCTTCCGGATATCGGGCAGTATTCCATGTATGGCCCAGGGAAGCCCGTTCATCATTGATGTTAAAATAGGTGTAGACGATCCTTCCTTCCTGGTCTGGAGAGGGATCATCCCAGGTCACATCCACATGGTACCATTCATCATCAATCTTCACCATATTCCATGCGTGATTCTCGTCATTTCCCTGGCCGGTTATGATCCTGCAGTCCAGGCCTGCCAGGTTGCACAGGAGTTTCATGGCGTAGGAATAGCCGTTACAAACCGCCCTGTGGTTAACCAGCGCGCCATAGCTCTCATGGGCATCGCTGTTTTCTGACTGGGCATCTTCCCCTTCTTCGTATCCGTAGGAGGTGTGTGTGACGATGTAATCGTGGATCCACAGTTCCTTTTCATAATCGGATGCATCTTTTCCCACTTCTCTGGTCATCTTTTTCAGGATCTTTCTGCAGACCTTGGCCAGTTCCCTGGCTTCTTTATTATCCTCGGGAATCGTTTCCCCCTTGTAATAGTTTCTCTCCACATAAAAATTATCGGACAGCTTACAGTATAAGGTCATATTTACGGTGGAGGACAGGATGGTTCCTTCTGATTTGCACTTAGTCACATCTCCGTAGTAGCCGTGGAGCAGGCTGTTTATGTTCTGGATATCCTCCATATCCAGATCTTTGGTGGAGAAGGAGAACTCGACCGCTCCGAACTGAAGCTGTTCTTCTACATACTGTTTCAGCTCTTCCATATTGTGGATCATGGGGATATCATCCCTGGAGAAAGCGAAGCTCTCGGAAAATGCCCCGGGAGTACAGGCTGTACAGGTTATCACCAGGATCAGAAGGGCCAGACAGATTTTCATTCTTTTCATGGATCACTCTTCCCAGTCTTTCAGGATCTCATCGGTTTTCTTCACATCGGAGGGGAGAAAGATCATACCGGAACCGGACGCATGGGCATACATGTATTCCAGATTGATCTTCGCTTCCGTAATCCTGTGAAGCATATCCATCAAGGAACCGGGTCTGGAAGGCACCTTCACGGAGATGACATCCGTCAGATGGACTTGGTAGCCCTGATCTTCCAAGATATCTTTTACCCCCTCGGGATCATCCACGATCAGTCTGGTCACGGTATCCGCCATACTCAGGGCATGTACATCGATCCCCTGGCTGCTGATGATATCCATCACTTCTTTTAACTTTCCTTCTTTATTCTCAACGATTACGGTCACTTGTTTTATGATCATATCTCTTCTCCTGTTTTCCTCTCATCCTCATGGATCCTATGAGTCTTGTCCCTTGTCAGATACTGAATAATATTGTATCAATTTTGTCTTACAAACGCAACCTTTGGGACAGTAAGGAGTTTCGGGACCTTTTACATATTTTATAAAAACTCGCAATATAAAACAAGAAGGATACCTGAATCAGGTATCCTTCCTATGAATTTTACATCATTCCCATTCCGCCGCCTGCGGGCATCGGAGGAAGATCCTCTTTGATCTCTGCCACAACGGACTCTGTGGTAAGAAGTGTGGAAGCTACGCTGGTAGCATTCTGCAGTGCGCTTCTGCTGACCTTGGTAGGATCGATGATACCTGCCTGGATCATGTCACAGTATTTCTCTTCCAGCACGTCGAATCCGACGCCTGCTTCGCTCTCTTCTACCTTATTGATGATGACAGATCCTTCCAGACCTGCATTAGCTGCGATGTGGAATAAAGGAGCTTCCAGGGCTTTGAGCACGATCTCTGCTCCTGTCTTCTCGTCGCCGGATAATGTAGCTGCCATCTCTTTTACCTTCTTGGCTGCATGGATATATGCGGAACCGCCACCTGCGATAACGCCTTCTTCCACAGCTGCTTTTGTGGCTGCCAGAGCATCCTCAAGACGAAGTTTTGCTTCTTTCATCTCGGTCTCAGTTGCTGCACCTACACGGATCACTGCAACACCACCGGAGAGTTTTGCGAATCTTTCCTGTAATTTCTCTTTGTCGAATTCGGAGGTTGTCCCTGCAATCTGTCCTTTGATCTGTGCCAGTCTTGCCTCGATTCTGTCCTTGGCGCCTGCACCGTCCACGATGACAGTAGTCTCTTTTTCTACCTTCACGGATTTGGCACGGCCGAGCATATCCATCGTAGCATCCTTAAGATCGATGCCTACTTCTTCGGAGATTACAGTACCACCTGTAAGGATGGCGATATCTTCCAGCATGGCTTTTCTGCGGTCACCGTAACCCGGAGCTTTCACGCCGACAACAGAGAAAGTTCCTCTTAATTTATTTACGATCAATGTGGTGAGAGCTTCACCCTCGATATCCTCAGCGATGATAAGTAATTTAGCACCACTCTGAACGATCTGCTCCAGAAGCGGAAGGATCTCCTGGATATTGCTGATCTTCTTATCGGTGATCAGGATATAAGGATTATCGATCTCTGCCACCATCTTCTCCATATCCGTAGCCATATAAGCGGAAATGTATCCACGATCGAACTGCATACCTTCTACCAGGTCAAGCTCTGTGAGCATGGTCTTGGACTCTT
>CAMNGO010000154.1 GCA_946538445.1 uncultured Lachnospiraceae bacterium | reverse complement strand
TGGATGTCTGCAGCGGTGCCATACATGTTGCTGATGACGTTACCTATGATGTGATAGCTCTCTTCGAAAAATGTGACCTGGAAGATATGAAGACACAGCTTTCCTATACACCGGCGGAGATTGAGGAAGCCTACAGGGAAGTGGAAGAGCTGAAAAATGAAGGTCTTTTATTCACTGAGGATAATTATGAAGATTATATCCAGGAAGTGAAGGAACGAAAGACTGTGGTGAAAGCCTTATGTCTTCATATTGCCCATGACTGTAACCTGGCCTGTCGTTATTGCTTCGCAGGGGAAGGTGAATACAAGGGAGACCGGTCTCTCATGTCGGAAGAAGTCGGAAAGGCGGCCCTGGATTTTCTGGTGGCCAATTCCGGAAACCGGCACAACCTTGAAGTTGATTTCTTCGGGGGAGAACCGACTCTGAACTTTGGTGTGGTCAGGAAGATCGTGGAATACGGAAGAGAGCTGGAGAAATTGCATGACAAGCATTTCAGGTTCACGTTCACTACCAACGGTCTTCTTGTGAATGATGAGATCATGGAATTCTCAAACCGTGAAATGGACAATGTGGTCATGAGTATCGACGGGAGAAAAGAAATCCATGACCGGATGAGACCCACCAGAGGGGGCAAGAACAGTTACGATGTGATCCTGCCCAAATTCCTTCGATTTGCACAATCCAGGAATCATCAGAGATACTATGCCCGGGGGACTTTCACCCGGGAGAATCTGGACTTTTCACAGGATGTGATCCATCTGGCGGACCTGGGATTTAAACAGATATCCATGGAACCTGTGGTAGGACTTCCGGAAGAACCTTATTCCATCCGGGAGGAAGATCTTCCACAGATCTTTCATGAATATGATCTGCTGGCCCGGGAATTGATTAAGAGAAACCGTGAGGGAAGGCCCTTCCAGTTCTTCCATTTTATGATCGACCTCACCGGAGGCCCCTGTGTGGCAAAGCGCCTCTCAGGATGTGGCAGCGGTACGGAATACCTGGCAGTGACACCCTGGGGAGACTTATACCCTTGTCATCAGTTTGTGGGTGAAGACGAATTCAAGGTGGGGGATGTTTTTCACGGGATCGACCGACCGGAGATCTGTGATGAATTCCGTAACTGTAACGTATATACTAAGGATAAATGCAAAGAATGCTTTGCCAGATTTTACTGCAGTGGCGGCTGTGCCGCCAACGCATGGAAATTCCATGGAAATATCAATGAAACCTATGATTTGAGCTGCCGGATGGAACGCAAAAGAGTGGAGTGTGCAATCATGATCAAAGCAGCTTTGGCAGAGGAAAGGGAGAATATGAACAATGGCGAAGAAACGCAACAGTAAGGCCAATCCAAGACAAAAGGCCATCATGATGATTCTTGCTGTGATCATCGTGGCCGTATTCTGTGCTTATACAGTAGCAAATGGTCTCGGAAAACAGCATAAAGGATCTGCTAAGAATATCGAGCTGGGTCTGGACCTGGCCGGTGGTGTAAGTATCACTTACCAGATTAATGATGAGAATCCATCGGAAACCGATGTGGCTGATACTATCTACAAGCTCCAGAAGCGTGTGGAGAACTACAGTACGGAATCCGAGGTTTACAAAGAGGGATCCCGCAACATCACAGTCGAGATTCCCGGAGTTACAGATGCCAACACGATCCTGGAAGAACTGGGCAAACCGGGTGATCTGGAGTTCAAGCTTGAGGACGGAAGTGTCGTTCTTACCGGTGCGAACATCAAGAGTGCGGAAGCAGGAACCCAGGAAGATAAGGGAATGAAAAACTACGTGGTAAAGCTGACCATGGATGATGACGGAGCAAAAGCTTTTGCCACAGCTACCGAAGCCAATATCGGAAAACCCATCTACATCTATTATGACGGGGAAGTAGTGAGTGCTCCTACTGTTCAGTCTGCCATCACTGACGGCAACTGTGTTATCGAGAATATGGAGAGCTTTGAGACTGCATCCGAGCTGGCATCCACCATCCGTATCGGTGCCCTTCCTCTGACTCTGACTGAGATCCGTTCCAATGTTGTCAGTGCGAAACTCGGTCAGGATGCCATTCAGACATCCCTGAGAGCCGGTGCCATCGGTTTTGCTCTGGTAAGCATATTTATGATGATCGTCTACCTGTTCCCGGGTTTTGTAGCCAGTTTAGCCCTCTGCATTTATATCATTCTTGACCTTTTGGCCATCAATGGATTTGACGCTACCCTGACTCTGCCCGGTATCGCCGGTGTACTGCTTGCCATTGGTATGGCAGTAGATGCCAATGTTATCATCTTCACACGTATCCGCGAGGAGATTGCCGGCGGCAAGTCAGTTCTCAATGCTATCAACAGCGGTTACGATAAGGCTCTTTCCGCTATCCTTGACGGTAATATCACTACCCTGATCGCTGCGGCTGTACTGTGGGTGAAGGGTTCCGGTACCGTAAAAGGTTTTGCTCAGACATTGGCTATCGGTATCATTTTATCCATGTTCACCGCTTTGTTTGTGACAAAACATCTGATGTTAAGCTTCTATGAATTGGGCGTGCAGGATGAAAAATTCTATGGACGTGCCAAGGAAGTCAAAGTCAGAAATTATGTAAAATTCAGCAAGTTCTGCATGATCGGTTCTCTGATCGTTATCCTTCTCGGATTCGTATTCATGCCTATTAATAAGAAGGATATCGGAAATATTCTGAATTATGACCTGGAATTCTCCGGTGGTACTTCTGTTACCATGACATTTAACAGTGAACTGACGGATGGTCTTGAGGAAGAGATCGTTCAGACCGTAAAGGATACGGTGGATGTGAAGACGGTTCAGAGCCAGAAGGTTATCAACTCTGACCAGATCGTCATCAAGACCAACGAGCTTACCGTGGCGGAACGTTCCAAATTAGAAGATGCTTTAAAAGCTGCTTATGACATTGAGGAATACCAGACGGAAGAGATCGCGGCAAGCGTATCTGCCGAGATGAAGAGCGATGCCATCGTTGCCGTGATCATTGCATCCTTATGTATGCTTGTGTATATCGCTTTCCGTTTCAAAGACGTGAAGTTCGGTGGAAGTGCGGTGCTGGCATTACTGCATGACGTGTTTGTAGTGCTTACCATCTACTCCGTATTCCGCCTGTCTGTAGGTAATACGTTTATCGCATGTATGCTTACCATCCTGGGTTATTCCATCAATGCTACCATCATCATCTTCGACCGTATCCGTGAGAATATGAGAAATAACCAGATGATGAAACAGGGTCTTGATGTGGTGGTAAACACCAGTATCAGCCAGACCTTAACCCGTACCATCAACACCTCACTCACTTCTTTTATCACAATCTTTGTATTGTATATCCTGGGTGTGGCATCCATTAAAGAGTTTACTCTTACCCTGATGTGCGGTATCATCTGCGGTGCTTATTCTTCCGTATGTATCACCGGACCGGTGTGGTATTATATGAAGACCAGAGGCAAGAAATCTGTCAGCAAAAAGCCTGACGCTGCTGCTGTAAAGACAGACACTGCTGCCGATAAGCAGGATGAGACAGTTTCCCAGGCAGAAAACCGGGAAAATACTGCTCCAAAATCCTCTGCTAATACCGGCAGGAAGAGAAAAAAGAATAAGAAGAGAAGATAATTCTAAGATATGAAATCCAACCGGCAGTTTCTGTCGGTTGGATTTTGTTACTCACATAGAAAAGAAATCAGGTGATCAAAATGGAACAATGGATTTTGATGACAAAAAGAGCAGATTTTAATACAATTGCTTCCCGCTTTCACATCAGTCCTGTGTTGGCCAGACTGCTAAGAAACCGTGATATCATTTCGGATGAAGAGATCAGTTCCTATCTGTACGGAAGCCTGGAGGACCTGCCTTCTCCATATCTTCTCAAAGATGTTGAGAAAGCAGCAGATATCATACTGCAGAAAATCAAAGAAGGGAAAAAGATCCGTATTATCTCTGATTATGATGTGGACGGTATATCTTCAAATTATATCCTATGGAAAGGGCTAAGGAGATGCGGCGCCTCTGTGGATTATCGTATTCCGGATCGTGTCGAAGACGGATATGGTATCAATGAACATCTGATCCTTCAGGCCAAAGAGGATGGGATTGATACAATTCTTACCTGTGATAACGGTATTGCAGCCATAGAACAGATAAAGTATGCAAAGGAATCCGGCATGACAGTGGTGATCACAGATCATCATGATATCCCATATGAGATGGAGGGAGAAAAGAAAATCTTCCATATCCCGGATGCGGATGCGGTGGTGAATCCCAAACAGGAGGATTCCTCCTACCCGAACCGGGAGATCTGCGGTGCGGTGGTGTGCTATAAATTGATGGAAGTCATATACCGGAAAGCCGGGATGGACTCCAATGAGATTCAGACTTTTTTACCTCTGGCAGCCCTGGCCACCGTCTGTGATGTGATGCCTCTCAGGGGAGAGAACAGGATCCTGGTAAAGGAAGGGATAAAGAGGATGTACGATACGCAGATCATCGGTCTGCGTGCCCTCCTGGAAGTCACAGGAACGCTTGGCAAAAAGATAAACTCCCATACCCTGGGATTTATTCTCGGACCCTGCATCAACGCATCGGGGAGGTTGAAAACCGCCCAGGATGCCATGGAACTGCTTACCTGTCAGACCAGGGAAGAAGCGGTTGCCAAAGCCAGAGACCTGGTTGATCTTAACAATACCAGAAAAGAAATGACCCAGAAAGGAGTAGAAGAAGCCATCTCTTATCTGGAGGAGAAGGGCTATTATAAAGACAAGGTTCTTGTGATCTATTTACCGGACTGCCATGAGAGCATTGCCGGGATCATAGCAGGCCGGGTCAAAGAACATTTTAATAAACCGGTTTTTGTCCTGACCAGATCAAAGGACGGAGTAAAAGGGTCAGGCAGGTCTATTGAGGCATATCACATGTTTCAGGAGATGACCAGGGTAAAAGACCTTTTTGTAAAATACGGCGGGCATCCAATGGCTGCAGGATTGTCCATGGAAGAGGGAAGGATCGATGAACTCCGGCAGCGTCTGAATGAAAATACCGGTCTGGAGGAATCGGATTTTGTGGAGAAGATACATATTGATGTGGCGGTTCCATTTTCCTATCTCTCAGAAGACTTTGTTAAGGAACTGTCCCTGCTGGAACCTTTCGGAAAAGGAAATGAAAAACCTCTCTTCGCACAGAAAGATCTGCATGTTTCCAGCCTGAGAGTCCTTGGAACAAGCGGGCGCTGCACCAAATTATATGTATATAACAGG
>CAMNGO010000153.1 GCA_946538445.1 uncultured Lachnospiraceae bacterium | reverse complement strand
AATATTGGATCGACATAAGCCCGGTTCCCGGAGAAGGCTGGGTCGGAATGAAGATGGCAAAACGCTATGTGGCAGAGATGGTCATAGACCGGATCTGTGCCAGCAAGAACTATCAGAAAGAAGCCTACAGGGATGACAGTGCATTGAAATATTATATGCGGGGAAGGGACATGCTGCTCATCGACCCGGAGACCGATTTTCTCACACGCTATCTCCTGACATTGCTTGCCAAGAAGGGGGAGAAGGCATTCTTACGTTACATGAAGCATGTTTTATTAAAAAATATCGATGGGGATTATCATGTGAAAGACCACAAACTGGTTTTAGATTGACAAGAATTTACCTTGTATTATCTTGTGCCATAATATATATTAAAATTACCAATTAGCCTGGAATGTGCGACAATGTCTTGCTATTTTGAACCTACATTATTGAATACGGGAAACATATATTATCTCCGGAATGACAGGCCTCATCCTAATATCCAGAGGAAGTCAGGAAAGCGATTGCGGTTACCCACCTAGCTTGGGCTAGGACTCAAAATGCAAGATACGGCATTTCGGGTCAGATTCTAACACCGTCTCATCCCGGATGAGGCGGTTTTCTTTTTAAACAGCTAAGAAGCCGGCGGAGGTCCTTCCATGTTTTCAAAGTTGAAACGATACATACCGAGAAGAAGATTAAAAGATCTCTTTCAATTGATCATGGATTTCACCAAGAAGTGCAACGAGGATCACATCACTGCCTTCGGGGCCATGTCTGCCTTCTTTATCCTTCTGTCCTTCATTCCTTTTATGATCTTCTTCCTGACATTGGCAAAATTTCTTCCTTTCAGTAAAAATGACATCCAGGAAATTCTTACCCAGCTTATCGCTTTCGAAAGAAATTCCGTGATCGTCAATATCTTGAATGAAATCTACCATAAGACGGGATATTCGGTATTCACCTTGTCCATCGTACTGGCGCTCTGGTCCTCTTCCAAAGGGATCTATTCCATCGTAAAAGGCCTGAACTCTGTATATGATATCGAGGATGACCGCAATTTCTTTGTCCTTAGATTCTTCAGCCTTATATACACCCTGATCTTCACAGTGGTCATCGTTGCCATGCTCCTCTTATGGGTATTCGGTCATCAGCTCTACCGGTTTGTAGATACCCATTTTCAAGTCCTGGCATCCCTGGTGGCTCTCTTGATCAATCGGGGATCCATCATCACCTTCCTGTCCCTGGTAATCATCTTCATGTGGATCTACTGCTTCATCCCCAAGAGAAAGAGCAATTTTTTCCATCAGTATCCCGGAGCCATCGTGGCATCCCTGGGCTGGATCCTGGTATCAAAGATATGTGCTTACTATGTGGATCATTTCAGTAACTTTACCTACATCTACGGAAGCATGGCAGGTATCATGATTCTGCTGACATGGATGTACTTCTGCATGTCCATGATATTCTATGGGGCAGAGGTAAATTATTTCCTGGAAAATAAACAGAATTACCACACCCTGATCAGAATATTCCGACCCAACTTCCGTCAGATCAGGCGGCAAAAAGAGCAGGAACTGAAAAAGGAAGAGAAAGAGAAAGCGGTCACACCCTAGATTACGACAAGATGGTACCTGTCGAAGTCTATGTGTGACCGCTTGATTTTTATGCATTATAAGTATAATAAAAAGGTTTGAGGAAGGAATCACTCCTTGTCCTTTAGCAGCTCATCCAGATCCTGAGACAAGAGGTCTTTCATGGCCTCCAGGGCTTCCTTTTCGTCCGGTCCGTTACATACGCAGAGAATCTTGTCCCCCTTGCGCAGTGTTCCCCCTACCAGATTGATAATGCTTTTGGCATTAATATCCATATATTCTGTCTTAAAATGAATCTGAGAATTAAATCTGTCCGCAGTGACAGCGATCAGATTGGCCGGGGCCAGATGGATGCCCTGGGCACTTTCAATCGTCAGTTCCGCTCGTACCATAGTGGTGATCACCCTCCCAAAAAATACCTTCTGTAAATAAGTCGATCCGTATGCAAAAAACCCAATACGTTCTGCATTATTATGCTTAATTATAACATGATTATCCCTGAGTTTCAATCTCCTCAGGCCTTATAATCCCTCTCATCATAAGATCAGTTCGAATACCTGACCCGGATACCGGATATCCATGATCTGGCTGGTAACATATTTCAACTGATTTTTACTTTTGTAATCGGGAATCAGATCATACCTGCTCCACAAGTGCATGGGAAATACATATCTTGCACCCACTTCCGAGAGGAAGAGATCCATGCCTCGTCCGCCCATATCTCCCTGACGGGGATCCAGCACAACAAAAGCGATGTCGAATCTTCTTCCTGCTATCTTATGAATCTCCGCCTTGTAATTACGGATGTTCTCCTGATTCCTGGATTCCTCTCTATCCGAAAACTCCCACCAGTGCAGATCCCCCGCGTGATAGATGGATAACCCGTCTGTATGCAGAATAAATGCCACACCCTCATCCGTGGATTTCAGGGTCTCGATCTCTAAGTCCCCGATCAGGTAGTTCCTGTTATAATCCACGATATGGACATCCTCCGCCTTCTTCCAGGAAGAGTCGGCATCCTTCACATCGAAGGATAAGATATAGGTTACTTTTCTGCAGGAGTTCTCAAGCTTGAAGATCTTTCTGCTGTAATGATCACGGTGGACATGGGACACAAATACATAAAGAGGCTTCTCGTATGTGAAGGAAGGCAGCTCTCCTTGTATGTAGTCAAACAGCAGATACCGGCTCTCTGTCTCCAGAAGGAATCCGCTGTGCTCAAGGTAAGTCACTTTACATGTTTTACTCATAATTCTTCTCCGTCATCCTGGAAAAAAACAAGCTGCCGCATAAGCGGCAGCCCGTTAATGATCAAAGATATTAAGATGCTAAATCAGCGATCCGATCAGTCTTTTGCCCAACCGTAGGATAATTTAACAGCTTTCTTCCAGCCTTTGAGTAATGCTTCACGTGTGTCTGCATCCATAGTCGGCTCAAATTTCTTATCGATTGCCCAGTTAGCAATAACGTCTTCTTTGCTGTTCCAATATTTAACTGCAAGACCTGCTAAGTAAGCAGCACCCATAGCTGTTGTCTCAACACACTGTGGACGAAGAACAGGAGCATCGATGATATCTGCCTGGAACTGCATTAAGAAGTCATTCTTACAAGCTCCACCGTCAACCTTAAGAGCTGCAAGTTTAACACCGGCGTCAGCCTGCATAGCCTCAAGAATATCATATGTCTGATATGCAAGGGACTCAACTGTTGCACGGATGATGTGAGCTTTGTTACATCCACGTGTCAGACCTACGATAACGCCACGAGCGTACTGATCCCAGTGAGGAGCACCAAGACCTGTGAAAGCAGGAACTACGTAGCAGCCGTTTGTATCCGGAACTTTGTTGCAGAAGAATTCGGAATCCGGAGAAGCGTCAACGAGTTTAACCTCATCACGTAACCACTGGATAGCAGCACCAGCTACGAATACAGAACCTTCGAATGCGTACTCAACCTTGCCATCAACGCCCCATGCGATTGTGGTAACAAGACCGTTCTCGGATAATTTCTTCTCTGTACCAATGTTCATAAGCATGAATGTACCGGTACCATATGTGTTCTTAGCTTCACCTGGTGTGTAGCATGTCTGTCCGAACAGAGCTGCCTGCTGGTCACCAGCTGCACCAGCGATAAGGATCTCGCCGCCGAATAATGCCGGGTCTGTTCTTCCGTAGATCTGGCTGCTCGGGCAAGCCTTCGGAAGCATGGATTTCGGAATATTCAGTTCTGCAAGGATCTCATCATCCCACTCAAGAGTGTTGATGTTGAAGAGCATTGTTCTGGAAGCGTTGGAGTAATCTGTTACGTGAAGCTTTCCGCCGGAAAGTTTGTAGATTAACCATGTATCAACGTTACCAAAGTATAATTCACCTTTTTCTGCTCTTTCACGAACACCAGGAACGTTCTCAAGGATCCAGCGAATCTTGGAGCCGGAGAAGTATGCATCAATTACAAGACCGGTTTTTTCTCTGATGGACTCAACCAGACCTTTTTCTTTTAAGGAATCACAATACTCGGATGTACGACGGCACTGCCATACGATTGCGTGGAATACAGGCTCGCCTGTAACTTTATCCCATACGATGGTTGTCTCACGCTGATTTGTAATACCGATACCGGCGATATCACCAGCTGTTACGCCTAACTGCTCCATAGCTTTCTTAGCTACGGAATACTGGGTATTCCAAATTTCATTTGCGTCATGCTCAACCCAACCTGGCTGTGGATAGTACTGTGTGAACTCTTCCTGAGCTACGCTGCAGATTTCACCTTTTTCATTGAATAAGATACAACGATTACTAGTTGTTCCAGCGTCTAACGCCATCATGTACTTTGCCATAAGTAAACCTCCCTAAAAATATAATACATTATTTTGACTGTTTCTTAACCCCAGCCATACAAGAATATATTATCATGTTTTTAGTAATATGTATTCATACAATTTCTCGATTTTGTAAATATACTTCATTTATTTCTACTATATTTTTTAATGATATGTTAATAAAATAAGGCAGAATGAACAACATATCATTCTGCCTCTTTTCATTTTTCCATATAAAATTCACAAAACCGGGAAAACAGGTTCTTAATGCTGTTTCCACTGACTTTTACTCCCGGTAAAAGTCATCTCCATCCCCGCTGTCTCTGGGCTTCATAAACCAAAACCGTGGCTGCGACGGCCGCATTGAGGGATTCCACTTCCCCCTTCATGGGAATCCGGATCTTCCCGTCCGCCATGGAAGAGACTTCCCCGGTCAGGCCTTTTCCCTCATTGCCGATCAGAAAGCCGCTGCCTGCAGTGTAGTCTTCATCGTAAAAGAGCCCTCCTTCAAGATGGGCCGCAAAGATACGGATCCCTCTCTTTTGCATGCTGGCGATGGCATCTCTCAGATTCTCCAGGATCACAAAGGGAACTCTGAAAACAGTTCCCATGGTGGAGCGGATCACCTTAGGATTATAGGGGTCTACCGTATCCCGGTTCATGATAATACCGGTCACGCCTGCCCCTTCCGCCGTCCGGAAGATCGTACCCAGATTGCCGGGATCCTGAAGACTCTCCAGGAGAAGGAAAAGGGGCTTATCCTCCAGGGCAAGGATATGATCCAGAGTCATGGCGTTTTGTCTGACCACTGCCAGCACACCCTGGGGTGTCTTGGTGTCCGAGATGTGGCGGCATACGGGTTCAGATACCAGTTCATAGGAA
>CAMNGO010000152.1 GCA_946538445.1 uncultured Lachnospiraceae bacterium | reverse complement strand
AAGACCAGACAGAACGGATCAGAGATCAATTCTTATATCAGCACCGGCGGTAAGGTCATCCGCCGTATGTGCGTAGCTGCATAAAGGAGGTTAAACAATGAGCGATGCAAAAATTAGAGCAATCGTAAAAAGACCGGACGAGAAGTTTGGCCATGTGACACACATCAGCTGTACTTTGAAAAACCTTCAAAGGACCGTAGACGGACCGATACAGGTAGTTCCCATTACACAGGATACCGCCTGCATCTGCAATGAGGAAGGGAAGCTCCGGGGCCTGCAGAAGAACTTCATCATGGGGAAGGTTCCCTTCCATGATGTCATTGTTGGCGAGTGTGCCATCGTAGGAGTGGATGGAGAAGACTTCTGCGATTGCCCGATGGAGTTCTCTACTTGGAAAAGCCTGTTGTTAAGATGGGGGAATTAGCATGACGAAAGAAGAAATCAAACTGAGAAGGAGGATAAAAGCCGGCCAGACTCTGTATGACATGTCAAATACAGAGATGGCCACAAGGATGCATTTGACTTTAGGGCAATGGGAGAGACGGTTAGCCAATCCCGGTAAGATTACCTATCTTGAGCTGATGAAGATCGAGAAGATACTGAAGATGGATTTATTGAATCAGGGGGTGTGAAATATGTGGAGCCAAATAATTATTCCAATATTAACAATGATAATCGGTATCGTTTGCGGAGCATCTGCGATGGACATGTACAAAACCAATAGGTGGATGGAGAAGATAGATCGTAAGATCCGATTACTTGAAAAGAGAATGGAGGCAGTGGAATGAGTATGCTGAAAGAGATGGATGCTGCCAAAAAGAAAGTCTGTTCAAACTGTATGGAGAGGAGCAGATGCAAGGACGGGACAGAGTGCAAGGAAGTCCTGGAACTACGGGAGAAGATGGAGAAAAGAAAAAAGAACCTGAAAGGGTGGCTTAAAAAGGACAAAAAAGAGGACAGAGCCAACAGCACTACCTGTACGACTCCATCCACACGACCCATAACTAAATAATAGCATAAGGGCGGAAATATAGCAATCATAATACGTGGGATTTAAGCCGGGGGTACCCGGTTTTAAATCTCGATTAACGGTCTAAAGTTATGACGAGGAGGCTATCATGGGATACCTGGAGAAGAGGTATATCAGTCCGAATGCTATTGAGGTCGAACAGTATCACTCCCGGTTCCATAAATATCAAGGTCTCAGGTCGAGAAAGAGGGAATTGACGCCGGAGGAGAAGCAGAAGCTGAACCACAGGGAAAAGGTAAAAAAGTGCCGGAGGAAACTCCGGCTTTACTTTGAGAAGAATGATTACCTAGTTACTCTCACCTATCGAAAAGACATCAGACCGGAGAATATGGATCAGTGTAAGAAGGATTGGAGTATATTTATCCGCAAACTCAGGGATTGGTTCAGGAAGAAAGGGATTGTATTCCGATGGATCCGCAATATCGAAGTGGGAACCAGAGGAGCCTGGCACATTCATGTAGTGATCAAGAGGGCAGCGGATGTAGATATCAAGATACGGGAATGCTGGCCACATGGGAAGGTATCCTTCCAGCTCCTGTATGAGAAGGGGGAGTTTGCCGCCCTGGCTGGGTACATGACCAAATGCCCTTTAACGGATAAGAGACTGAAGGAGTCGCATTATTGGGCATCCAGGAACATGCCCATACCGGAACCGAAACAGAAGGCCCGGAAGTGGAAGACCTGGAACAAGATCAGGATACCGAAGGGATATTATCTGGACAAAGAATCCTTCTATGAATCCATCAACCCCATTACAGGATATCCGTACAGGGAATACACGCTGATCAGAATCAGAGGAGGAGATACATCATGAAGGCAGCGGATGTGATAAAGACTATGAACGGATCAGAGAGACTGATCATACGCAACAGATTCGGGGAGGAATTGTTCAGGGGATTTAAAAGGCTTCTGGAATTTCATCCCGAGACTACATGGCTGAACAAAGAGATATATAATACGCAGCTCTATACGGAAATATACCGTAGGGAGTACGAAGGGAAATATGAACACAAGAAGAAGCTGAACCGGATATCCCTGGAAGAGGCCGGAGTGATCAGGTACAGGGATATAGAGGAACACATTTACATCATGATCGAGGTGGCATGATGATGCAGGTGAACATTTATGTGGAAACGGACATCCGGAGCCTGAAGAAACAGGAGAGAACTGTCATGTACCTTCTGGAGTGCCGGATCAGGGGCATGCCGATTACAAAGAATGGCATGTTTATGCGATCGGGAAGCCTCCATGAGTGCATCCTGGAAGGCATCACAAAAGCCCTGGGAAGAGTTGTGAAACCGTCCTCAATCACCATTTTTACGTCTGATTCCATGCTTTTGGACATGATTGGGTACTATCTGCCCGAGTGGGTGACACAGGATTTCAGAAAAAAGAACGGTGAAGAGATCGCAAACCGTGATCTGTGGATGGAATTTTACGACAGAGCGCATAAACATAGTATCGTCACGCATCGTGGAGGGCATGAATACAGGAGCTGGATGATCGCTGAGATCAAAAGAAAGAAGGAAGAGGATGAAGGCAACAATAGAGGAACAGATATACCGCATCATTGAAATGCCTGCAGTCAATGGAGCAAGATCGACATTGGGAGATTTTGACACGGAGGCGTTGGAAGAGGCCTATCGGTATCTTTATGAGAAGAAAAAGAAGGCAACTCTGCAGAAGATGATATGGAGGGAATTAAGAGCGAGAAAAACCATTATGTTGGAAAACCCGCAGCCAAAAGAATCATGGATGAAAAGATATGAAAAGGAATGGGATGCGGCAGTGAGACGGATCCGGGAGGCAGGGTCAGCAAAATATGATTATGTGGCGCTGTTGACTGAGAAAAATGGAACAAAAGTAAAGGCTGTCCGGATGGATTCATATAAACGCGGGGAAGATGTACTTGCTGACCTGGAGAAATATTATCCGGAATGGAATGTGAAAGGTGTCTGGAGACTAAAAGACAAGGATTTTGAATAATGGATTTAAGCAACACAAAGAACGGATATGTATATTTTGCCCAGGAGCCTATGTGGGTGATGGAGCATAAAGAAATACTGGAAAGGCAGAAGGTAGTGGAAACACATACATACACACGGGTGAGGAAACAGGGGAAGGTATCGGCTTACGGATGGATAAAGCTGGAACAGCCGATCGGACTGATCGAAGCATTCTTCAATTCCCTTGTACCGGCATTCCGGGAGGAATTCTGAGAGGAGGAAGGAAATGAAAAGAGTGTTACTATTCCTGGTCATGCTGATGATACCTATGCAGCTGGAGGCAGGAACACGGATCAACATGGGAGAATTCAAACTGACATTTTTCTGCCCATGCGAAATATGCTCGGAAGATTTTGGACATGAGACTTCCAGCGGGAAGATTGCCAGAAGCGAGCATACGATTGCGGTGGATCCGGCAGTGATCGACATCGGCAGCAGGGTGCTGATCGATGGGATCATATATACGGCGGAGGATACCGGAGGAGGAGTAAACGGGGACCATATCGATATATTTGTGGAAAGCCATGAAGAGACATTGAGAAGAGGCGTACAGTACACGAATGTTTGGGTGGTCAGAGGAGACGAGTATGGCGAATAAACAAAGAGAATATGACAGGGGCAGATCTCACGGCCTGCAGCTGGCTATGAGGATCCTGGAAGAGGCAGGAGATAAACAGGGATATGAGCTGATCCGTGAGGAAATAAGACTGAGAGGCAAGCTCAATCTGAATGTGAACCTCTCCATGAAAGAGATCGAAGAAGGCCTGGAACCGATCAAGAAATGTATGTACGAATCATTTCTCTGTCAGGCGCTGATGACGATCCATGATGAATTTGGATTCGGGAAAACAAGATGCGAGAGGTTTTTGAAGAGATGGAATCTGAAAACGGACTGCCTGGGATCAGGACTTGTAACCTGGGGAGATAACGTACAGTGCATAAAAGAGGAACTGGGGATTGATGTTCCTTCGGAAGCAATGAAACTGGAAGGCTTGATCAATGAGGAGGAAAGCCGAGATAAGGGGGTGTGAAAATGTTCATAAAGAAATCAACATTGAAGAGGATGTTGAATACCGCTTATAAGACACAAGGACTGTATATAGACAACGATGGGGAAGGATACAGGATAAAAGGATCTTACTGGGATCTCTGGGTGAAAAGAGATAAGCTGCCGAAAGAATACAAGGCAGATATAATAAGCCTGATCGGTGATCTGCCGGAGATAGGCAGCGGTGGATCGTATACAAAAGATGGTATCCAGCAGGAAATGCCAGGGGAATCTCCAAGGGATATAGCAGAAAAAGAAGGAGGACTATACATTAATACCGGTGTGATAGTGGTATCTCCAAGAGGGGAAATACTCAGACTCCTTCAAAGTCCTAAAGATTGCGAGACCATGTTTATATACAACTATATTGCAGAAGGTATATCAAATTCTATCGTGGATTCCGAGAATGGGGAGACACAGGCAGAAGGAATGTATAATCCGTATGACAATATGTTGATGCTGAAAAACAATGTGATGGTATTTATTACATATGCCAGGAATGAACCTTGCCTACATAAATTCAAAACCTTAATGGAGAATTATTGGGTGCGTTCTTTGATCAATCCGGAGACAGAAGATGAACCAGAAGAAGAAAACGAGGAGGAAACATAAACCATCTATTATGCACGTAAAGAACGGAACATGTTACCTCTGCATACTGGAAGGGAATTACAGGAAATACCATGTATTGCATAAGCATCATGTTTTCTCCGGATCTGCCAATAGAAAGATCTCTGAGGAAGAAGGCTTTACATGCTGGCTCTGTCCGGAACATCATGAGTTCAGCAGGGCAGCAGTCCACAGGAATGCGGAGAACATGGCCCGTCTGCGCCGGATCGCGCAGCGGGAGTATGAGAAAACACATACCAGGGAAGAATTTATGGCACTGATCGGGAAGAATTATCTGTAGGAGGGTAGTTTATGACAGAATACAGAGTCGATTGCCGGAAATGTACAAATACGGCAATTGGTGATAATGGTGGAATCTATTGTCTTCCGACCAGAGAACATGGGAAGTCTTCTTTGTATATCGAGGACGGGCATGCTGGAACCAAGGAAGACCCTGATCCGATATGTTGTGATTATTATTCAGAGATACCAAGACAAATGAAGATAATACCAATTATTGGGACTGATTTTTAAGGAGGAGCATAGCATGACAGTGAATGATGTAGTTCAGTTTAACGAGCGCCACAAATGGAGAG
>CAMNGO010000151.1 GCA_946538445.1 uncultured Lachnospiraceae bacterium | reverse complement strand
TAATTACCGGCTATGAATACGGTGACGCCTATTATGATAATCACGAAAGAACGGGGATCCACCTTCTTGACAGCCTTACGCAGCTTATAGATATCCCGATTACTTCCTGCAACCATAACCACATCTCTAGGGTCTCCGCTGTAGCCTCCCTCTGCCCGGAAGATGGTGGAGCCCCTGTTGGAAACCTTGCTGGCACAGTCAGCCACTTCTTTGCCATAATCCGTCACCACCAGGGCCACCGTGCCGGAATTCATGCCGATAATCATGCGGTCAATGACATATGCCATAAGGTAATTGATCATAATTCCCAGAAATATCCCATCCACATCTCTAAAGATCAATCCGGTTGTCACAACGACGCCAAAATCCAGAAAAAATGAGATGGTACCGGGCTTTATATGGGGAAAATAAGACTTGATCAGGATCAATATGAAATCACTTCCCCCTGTGGAGGACCCACGGATGTAGATCAGGGCATACCCTAGTCCGAACAGTGTGCCTGTAACAATAGCCGCGATAATACGGTCACCTGTGTAAACCGGGAAAAGCGGTGCGACATAGTCGATCAGCACCGTGGCCATGATCATACACCGGAATGTTTTAAATACAAAAGCCTTTCCGATTATTTTCAGGCACAGCAGGGCAGGGATAAGGTTTAATATCAAGACCGTCATACCGATGGGGAAATGAAAGAGTCGGTAGAAAACCATGGCAATCCCGTTAAAACCACTGAGAGGAAATTCGGAAGCAACCGCCACATTATAAGTTCCTGCGGCAATCAGGATATTTCCCAGCAGTTCAAACCCAATATCCACAATTATCTTATTCTGCAAGTATTTTTTCATATTTTTCCTCCTATGCAACAAAAAAGCGTATACATATTATATCGCTATAATATGTATACGCTATAAACCTCTTTGCGAATATCTGAATTCGTATCTTCGTATACTCTTGTCAGAATAACCCGAAGGCTATCCTGTATGTTATCGTGTAAAATAAATTACTTTATAAAATTGCATCCAGCATCTCTTCCACTTCCATCTTATCGATGATCATCTTATCTTCATTGATGATCAATGCAGGAACAGACCGTACATTGTAATGATAGCGAAGCTTCTTAAAGTGATGGATATCGAACATCTCCGCCGTTACATTCTCATTAAATGCGGCAATCTGGCATGCCGACATGACAGAAGTCGGACAGCTTCCACAAGTCAGTGTGGCAAGGATCTTCAGATTGATCTTGTGATCGATTCCTTTGATTCTGGATAACAGTTCAGGTTTGATCTTCTGGCCCGGACCCATGACATTGAATAACGCGATCCGGAATGAATTCCACTCCAACCCGTTAGGGACGGCATGGAAATGAATACCACTGCTGGCACCGTCACTTCTGCAGATTTCAATTGAAGGAAGAATGATATCATCCCTCTTCTCTTTGTGAATCTCAATCTCGACTTTGCCCTTAAGTTCCTTCTGGTTTTCGATGAAAGTCACCATCTCACGGGAAAGATCTGTGTCATCAAGCCACAGTTTTAATATCGCTTTCTGAGAAGATCCTGATCCGAGGCACTCGCACTCATCCACCAGATCCGGTATCTCCAGTTCCTCGTGGAGATCACGAATCAAAGGTTCCAGAGAAACAGCAGCGATGGCTCCGTCCGCCGTGGCGGTAACCACCTGTCTCAAGGACTTCTGCCTCACATCACCTGCCGCACAGACTCCCTGCAGATTGGTTCTGCAATTGGCATCTGTGACAAGATAACCTGCCTTATCCTTCTGAAGGCTTTCGGGAAGCCAGTCCGTGTTCGGACGGTATCCCACAAAAACAAACACACCGATCGGTTTATCGGATCGTTCAGAATAGATTCTGCAGCTCATGTTATCCCTTAGAGTAACCTGATCTATTCTTGTTGTTCCGGATACTTTTATGATCTCTGTATGGAATAATACCCGGATATCAGGATATAATTTCAACCGGTCGGACACAGTCTTCTCGCAGGTAAAATCATTCTCCCTGACAACCAGTGTGACATGGGATGAGTAGCCGGACAGAAAGATGGACTCCTCCACTGCCGCCAGTCCGCCGCCAACCACATAGATGGGACAATCCTCAAATAACGGCCCGTCACAGGTAGGACAATAAGAAACTCCGTTTCCTTTAAAAGCAGCTTCTCCTGCAAAACCGGCCTGACCCGGAATACCACCCGGAGCCAGTATCATGGAAAGGGCCCGGAATGTCTGGTCTGCAGTATAGACCATCTTGATCTTGGAATCCAGCTCAAGACGTTTTATCTCACCCTGTATCAGTTCAGCTCCAAAGTCCAGGGCCTGGGTCTTCATCATCTCCACCAGATCTTTGCCGGAACAGGGACCGACCCCGGGGTAATTCACTACTTTTGCCGTGAGGGCAATCTGGCCGCCGAAAGTATTATTCTCAATGACAAGAACCCTCTCCTTGGCCCGAGAGGCGTAGATCGCCGCACTTAGCCCCGCAGGACCTCCTCCGACGATAATCACATCATATAGATTCTGGTTCATACGCATAAGGTACACCCCTCTCTATCTGCAAAAAAACCTCTCATGGCATATGGACATGGTTACAGAAATATCCTTTTATATTATATCAATGTCCCGTCCTGTTTTCAATAAAACTTTACAGCACTCTCCATGTAATTTTTTGCAAAATAGAGCTTATCCCTGAACAGGAACAAACACTTTCTCCGCAGTCTCCAGCAGTGCTTCATGGGATGCATTACTTGTCATGGACAGATTGTAGAGGATACCGGGCGCTACATCCAGCCAGGCTATATACCCTACACCATCTTTATCAGCAATCCGATAGAGGCCGGAACGGTCGGCCACCAGATCAGTTCCTGCTGAAGTCCATTCATAATAGAGACCGGAGATATCTCCTGCATCAAAATCAAAACCGATCAGATCCATCTCATCCTCGCCGGTCTTTGCCGGATCGAGTTCCGTCATTCCGGTAGCGGCAGCACGAAGTTCATAAGGCTGGCCATCCAGTATAAAGTCCATCTGAGCGATGGTATATTCGTCGGTATCCACCACAAAATATGTGACGTCTGTGGCGCCTTCCGGAGCAGGCAGATCAATTCCGGTCCGTTCGACCAGTTCCTGCTGGGTAACTTCTGTCATAGGATTAGCGATTTCTTCTTCCCCTTCGTCTGCTTCTCCCTCAACTTCACCGCCAAGGGCATTGTAGATACCATTGATCACATTCAGGAAAGCCACATCCGTATCGATACCTTCCTGGGTTTCCGCTGCCAGTTCCACGATGGCATCCATCTCTTCGATCATGGTCTCCTCGAAAGAGTCGCCATATTTCTCTGCATTCTCTTCCATCCACCTGCTTGTGAGTCCTTCAAAGACACGGTTGGTGGATCCCTCCCCGTAATTCATGGAAAAATCGATCAGAGAATTCACTGCAGCTGACACTCTGTCTGAGCTGCCGGCGGATCCCGGGTTGGATTCATAAATCTGGGTCAACATGTCAGAGAATTCCTTGTAGACCTCCTCACCCAGACTGTCATCCACGAACACTGCTTCCGTAGTGGCTTCTTCGACCGGTTCTTTCTTTGAGCTGCTGCATGCCGCCATGGACAGGCATAAGCTTGCACTCAGTATAACAGCACATACTTTTTTTATCATTTTCATATCCTCCTTCTTAATTATAAATCTATGAAATATATATTAACAGGTTTTGGAAACATGATGATTCTATCATATAAGGTATGACAAACAAAGTATCATAATTATTTCGATTTTCTTTACCGGCATATTTATATATGTTATATGAATAAATAATATACTAAAATTACTATGATGTCAAAAGAAATCCCCCCGGATTCATATCCGGAGGGATTCTCATATGATTATTCTGTGCTATCTTTTTGTATTACTCTGCTTTCCATAATCCATGGAGATTGCAGTGTTCATAGATTGCTACCAAAGTATCATCTTCTGTGAGAGAGAAAGTAGCCTTCGGCTCATCACCCGGTTTTAAATACTTTCTCTGGATACCCTGTTCTGTCTCAATTGCGATCCACTCGATATAATGAACTTCCTCCATAGGATGTGTCATGGTCCCGACTTTAACAATAATCTTATCTCCGTCAATCTGGAAGATCGGAACATGTTTCTCTGTAGCTGCATCTGTTGTTCCGGGCACCATCAGGTCCATAGGCTGCCCGCAGCAGCTCGGAGTACAGCAATCTGTTTTGATCATTTCTACCATAGCACCACATTTTTCGCATTTGTAAATATCCATAATCGTCCTCCATTCATTATAATATTTGTATTCTATTATCTTTAATAGCTTACAACCTTATTATAGTAAAAAAACTTATAAGTTGCAACAGCTATCCACTATCCCCAAAGAGCATTGATCAGAAGAATCAGACCTGCGAAGGATGCAGCCAGGATAGCAACCAGCAGAAAGACTGCGGCAAGAGCCCCCTTGATCATGGCCAACCGACCTTCTCTGTCCAGATACTCCGGAGTCTGGGAATGTCGGTGCTGCTCCTTGGCAGCAGGTTCCTCTCCTCTTTTTCTTTTATAAAGAATGTCCAGTCGCGGTACCAGCATGGGCTGAAGCTCAAGATTACTCATGTCGGCAACCACAAATTCTTCCTCATCGAAAGTCACCTGGTCCTCTTCCATGTAGGGCTCCTGATTTCTTTTGCTATCCATAGTTACGATTACTCCTTGCTGATATCTTTTGCATCATCATAGAGATGGCATACCACAAAATGACCCGGTTCGATTTCCTTTTGCTCAGGAACAACTTCTTTACAGATTCCCATGCAGTTCTTACACCTGGTATGGAATTTACATCCCGCCGGTGGGTTAGCCGGAGACGGAATGGTTCCTTCCAATACGATCCTGTTCATCTTCACATTGGGATCCGGAATCGGGATTGCCGAGAAAAGTGCCTTGGTATAGGGGTGAAGCGGGTTCTTGAAGATATCTTCCGTGTCACCGTACTCCATCAGATTACCCAGGTACATAACACCCACGGCATCGGAAATGTGTTCCACCACCGACAGGTCATGGGAGATGAAAAGATAAGTCAGATTCATCTGCTCCTGCAGTTCCTGCAAGAGGTTGATGATCTGTGCCTGGATGGAAACATCCAGGGCGGATACCGGCTCATCGCATACCACAAACTCCGGATTCAGGGCCAGAGCTCTGGCGATACAGATACGCTGTCTCTGCCCGCCGGAGAATTCGTGGGGATAACGCTCCTTATGGAAGGGCTGGAGTCCGCATTT
>CAMNGO010000150.1 GCA_946538445.1 uncultured Lachnospiraceae bacterium | reverse complement strand
TTGGAACGGGCCTGTCTTCTGTTAGCAACACCGGCTGTATCAAGTGTACCTCTGACGATATGGTATCTTGTACCTGGTAAGTCTTTTACTCTACCGCCACGGATCAGAACAACACTATGTTCCTGAAGGTTGTGGCCTTCACCCGGAATGTAGCTTGTAACTTCGATACCGTTGGAAAGACGAACTCTGGCGATCTTACGAAGCGCGGAGTTAGGCTTTTTCGGTGTTGCTGTTTTAACAGCAGTACACACACCACGTTTCTGTGGGGAGCTGGCATCTGTGGACTTCTTTCTCAGGGAGTTATATCCTTTCTGAAGTGCAGGTGCTGTGGATTTCTTTGTTAAAGACTGTCTACCTTTTCTAACTAACTGATTAAAAGTTGGCATTCTTTTTTTCACCTCCATGCATATTTCTCTGATGTGGTTGCAAATAGTTACTGGTCGGCTTTAACCGCCGGTCCATAGCTCTTTAACTATGGGCCTGTGTTTTGATGCTATATTCTATGCATAAAAACACACTCTAAAAATTATATAGAAAGATAATTGTTTTGTCAATATGGAAATTATAAATTGTGAAATAGGGAGAAAATGACATGTAATCCCTCTTTCTGTAGTCGGCTTAGTCTGGAAAACGGATGTGGAAATCATATCCACAAAATCCACCCATCATTGTGGATAAAGTGGAAAAAACTCACGGAGTCCATATAGCTCCCATAGATTCAACCTGTCAAAAATCTTTCAAATAAGCCATCCCTGTGGATAAAAGAGGTACAACTTTTCATTTATCCACACAATAGAAATTTTATGCTTCTTCTATTCTTTTTTTGTAATAATGAAGGGAATCCCCGGCACAAAATGACCCCTGTTTCTGCATTGACAAAAACATGTGTTCTGTATAATATATCTTTATACTTTAAACCATACTATGAGGAAAGGAGATCTGTGTACATCAAGATGTCTATTAAGATTAAACAGATTCAGAAGAGAAATGGTTCCCTGGTTCCTTTTCATGCCGAGAAGATCTATTCCGCCATACAGCGGGCTTGTATCGCAGCGGAGGACACCATGACGGAATCGGATCTCTCCTATGTGACACAAAAAGTGTGTGAGGCGGCCATGAAGTATTCCATCCCGACGGTGGAACAGATCCAGGACCTGGTTGAGCAGGCATTGATCCGCTATGGCTTCGCTTCCACCGCCAAAGAATACATTCTATACCGGGCAGAACATACCAAGATCCGTAATTCGGAATCCTCCCTGATGAATATCTATAAGAAGCTCACCTACTCCGATGCAGCTTCGGAAAACATCAAGAGAGAGAATGCCAATATTGACGGGGATACCGCAATGGGTACCATGCTGAAGTATGGATCCGAAGGTTCCAAATATTTTATTCTTAATTATGTATTGCCAAAGGATATCGCAGCAGCTCACATCCGTGGAGATATTCATATCCATGATATGGATTTTTATATGCTGACAGAAACCTGTTGCCAGATTGATCTGATCTCTCTGTTCCACCATGGTTTCTCTACCGGTCACGGGCACGTCCATGAGCCGCAGTCCATCGGCACCTATTCCGCGCTTGCCTGTATCGCGATCCAGGCCAATCAGAATGAGATGCACGGTGGCCAGAGTATCCCGAATTTTGACTATGCCATGGCCAGGGGGGTAAGCAAAACCTTCCAGAAGGAATACCTTCATGCATTGTCTTCCTACATGATGATCAAGTATGATTTCGAAGAAGAGTCCTGTCTTAACCTGGAAGCAGTGATTACCGGCCATCTTACCAGTACATTGACAATGAGTGATTCTGAACGGATTCTTTCTATATTAAAGGGTCTGACTTCTGATGAGCTCCGGGGAACCCTTACCCTGGGAGATAAGATGGAGGAGCTCCCTTCTTATGATTGGGACGTCATCCATGCCTTCTCCTGGGAGCAGGCTATGAAATATACAAGGAAGCATACCAAGCAGGCCATGCAGGCCCTTATCCATAACCTGAATACCATGCATTCCAGAGCCGGAGCCCAGGTGCCTTTCTCATCCATCAATTACGGAACGGACATCTCCCCGGAAGGACACATGGTTATAGAGTGCCTCCTGGAATCCACCATGGACGGTCTTGGGAATGGAGAGACACCCATCTTCCCGGTACAGATTTTCAAAGTGAAGGAAGGCATCAATTATAATCCGGGAGATCCCAACTATGACCTCTTCCAGCTGGCCATCAGGACTTCCGCCAAGCGGCTTTTTCCGAATTTCAGTTTTATCGATGCGCCGTTTAATATTTCTTATTATAAAGAAGGGGATCCGAACACGGAGGTCGCTTACATGGGATGCCGTACCAGGGTTCTGGGCAATAATTACGATCCTGACCGGCAGGTCACTTTCGGCCGTGGCAATCTCAGTTTTACATCCATCAACCTCCCCCGTCTCGGTATTGAGTCAAAAGGGGATCTTGATGTCTTCTACAATATGCTGGATGACCGCATCGATCTGGTAGTCCGTCAGTTACTGCATCGCCTTAAGATACAGTCACTGAAGAAGGTGAGGAACTATCCATTCCTCATGGCGCAGGGTATCTGGATCGATTCCGAGAAGCTGTCCATGGACGATACCATTGGTGAGGTGCTTAAGCACGGAACTTTGAGTATAGGTTTCATCGGTTTGGCGGAGACACTGGTAGCTCTCACAGGAAAGCATCACGGGGAAAGTGAGGAATCACAGAAGCTTGGTCTGGAGATCATCGGTCACATGAGAAGACGGACTGATGAAATCTCCAAAGAATACGGACTGAACTTCACTTTGCTTGCTACCCCGGCTGAGGGGCTTAGCGGCCGCTTTGTGAAGATTGATCAGAAGAGGTACGGAACTCTGGAAGGCATTACGGATCGTCCGTATTATACCAATTCCTTCCATGTGCCGGTTTATTTCCCCATCCGTTCCTTCAAGAAACTGCAGCTGGAAGCACCCTACCATGCTTTGACCAATGCCGGTCATATCTCTTATGTCGAGCTTGACGGAGACACCTGCAAAAACCTTCCTGCATTTGAGTCCATCGTGCGTTATATGAAGGAGCAGGGAGTGGGCTACGGCTCCATCAATCATCCCGTTGACCGTGATCCTATCTGTGGGTATAATGGAGTTATAGGAGATGTATGCCCACGTTGTGGACGACGTGACGGTGAGGGGATCTCCCTGGAGAAGCTGAAAGAATTACAGAAGAAGTATCCGGATGTCCCTACTTTTTTGTGGGATGAATAGGAAAAACACAGGAGAAACGATATGGAGAAAAAAGATAAAAAAACAGAAGTTATCGGCAAAGGTGTCGGTTTTGAACGTATCCGCCGTATCACCGGATATCTGGTAGGAACCGTAGACCGTTTTAATAATGCGAAGCGCTCAGAGGAGAAGGATCGGGTTAAACATGGATTATAATCTCAGGATTCATTCCATCGTCCAGGAATCCATCGTGGACGGACCGGGGATCCGTATGGCGGTATTTGTTCAGGGATGTCCTCACAGGTGTCCCGGCTGTCATAATCCTCAGACCCATGATTTTAACGGAGGACACCTTGTCAGCGTGTCCTCCGTTTTTGAGCAATATAAAGAAAATCCTCTGCTTCGCGGCATAACTTTTACGGGTGGAGAGCCCTTCTGCCAGGCGGAAGCCCTGGTGCAATTAGGGCGTCTGGTAAGGCAGTTCGGAGGAACTGTCATCACTTACACCGGCTATCTCTATGAAGATCTGCTGGAGATGTCCAAAGATCATCCGGAGATCGGTGATCTTTTGTCCATCAGTGATTGGCTGATAGACGGACCATACGTCGAGAGCCTTCGCTCCCTGGAACTGGATTTTCGTGGCAGTTCCAACCAACGTATCATAAAAAGAGAGGAGATAACATGAATTCATCTTACACTAACTCCCTGGAGATCTCCATCAAATACTTTACGGATAAGATTGACAGACTCACCTATATCGATGGAGTATCTGACTGGATCGACCTGAGGGCCGCCAGTGAAATCAGTTTGAAAAAGGGGGAGTTCGCTTTGATCCCTCTTGGGGTAGCCATGAAGCTTCCGGAAGGGTACGAAGCCCATGTGGTTCCCAGAAGTTCCACTTATAAGAATTTCGGTATCATTCAGACCAATTCCATGGGCGTAATCGACGAATCCTACTGCGGGGATAACGATCAGTGGTTCATGCCGGCTCTTGCCATGAGAGATACCGTGATTCATGTCAACGACCGGATCTGTCAGTTTCGTATCATGAAACACCAACCTGTCATTTCTTTCTCAGAAGTGAGAGAATTAAATCAGCCGGACCGTGGAGGCCATGGCAGTACCGGGAGGGCATAACTATGTCCCCCGGTTCAAAAACACATCAGATCCGGGCTTCAGTCTGCCGGGGAATCAGACAGTATATCCTTCCCTTGTTGTTTCCCAGGCATTGCCCCTTCTGCGATGAGCTTCTTCCATATCCGGACACTCTTTGCCATACCTGCCGGACCCGGCTTCCTCTCGTAGGACAGCCCACCTGTTTCCGATGTGGGAAACCCTTGCGGGATGAAAGGCAGGAGCTATGTTATGATTGCCGTATCTTCCCAAAATCATTCGACCAGGGGCTGGCCCTCTTCTTATACAATTCGATGACACGCACTTCCATCGTTGCGTTTAAATACCATAATCAAAGATATCTGTCCGATTTTTATGTGGAAAGTATCTGCCGCATGCATCTCAGACAGCTAGATGCCTGGCATCTTCAGGCTATCATTCCCATTCCCATCCATAAAAACAAAAGAAAAAAAAGAGGTTATAATCAGGCAGAGCTGATTGCGAATCAGCTTGCTCAGCGATTAAACCTCCCTTGTTATACAGATATTGTCTTACGTAATCAGGATACCCTGCCCCAGAAGCAGTTCAGCCCCCAAGCCCGCCTGAACAATCTAAGAAAAGCCTTCGGTCTGAATCCGGCTTATCTGAATGATCAGGGGCAGCTAAACACGAAGGATCTCCGCCGGGTCCTTCTCATAGATGACATCTATACCACCGGAGCGACTATGGAATCCTGCACACGTCTCCTAAAAGCTGCCGGCGTAGAGAAAGTATATGTTTACTCCCTCTGCATCGGTGTATCCAGGGATGAGATCCTTTAGTTAAGCCCCTCTTTGAGGCAGTTTCCGAGGTTGGTATACCTTTTCTGTTCCGTTTCGTTATCGATCATTTGCCCGATCATGGATTCTCTGCCCACGATTGCCACCAGATTCTGTGCCCTGGTCACTGCAGTGTAGAGCAGATTG